>CAIVHU010000161.1 GCA_903905735.1 uncultured beta proteobacterium | reverse complement strand
TGGCACAACAAAACGAAAATCAAAAACAGGAGACGAACCACCTATATAAATCAACAACTTACAACGTTGAAAAGGTACAAAACAACCACCTTACATAATTCTTACGTTAAAGATGGGTTACGACGTGGACGTTCGCACGGTTAATGAGCATCTGAAAAAAGTCTTTGCCGACAGCGAACAGCAGGAAGACTCAGTTATCCGGAAATTCCGGATAGCTCTGGCTTAGCGGTGGGAGATTTCATGCATTCATTTCGAGAGATTCCACATCAATTTGAACCACGCACACCCAGGCGAATTGGCTGCCTGCGGCTGTTATGCTGCAAAGATGCATAACACCACCTTTATCCCTGGCAAAGATGCCGCGCTCGAATCCACCATCACCACGCTGCAGGGCAAGCTGCAGCACCTGGGTTTCCACATTGAAGAACGCAGTTGGCTCAACCCGGTCGATGGCATCTGGTCTGTCCACATCCGAGACCGCGACTGCCCGCTGCTGTTCACCAACGGCAAGGGTGCCAGCCGCTTGGCCTGCCTGGCCAGCGCGCTGGGCGAGTTTTTTGAGCGCCTGTCTACCAACTATTTCTGGACGCACTTTTACTTAGGGCCGGATGTCGCCAGTCGCGGCTTTGTGCACTACCCGCAAGAGCGCTGGTTTGCCTTGCCCGAAGACGGCAGTTGGCCCGCCACGCTGTTGACTCCCGAATTGCAGACGCTGTACAACCCGCAGGGCGATGTAGAGGCGCAAAGCCTGGTCGATTTCAACTCGGGCAACGAGGAGCGTGGCATCTGCGCCATCCCCTATGTGCGTGAGCGTGACGGTGCCACGGTGTACTTCCCGGTCAACATCACCGGCAACCTGTATGTCAGCAATGGCATGTCGGCGGGCAACACACAGATGGAAGCGCGTGCCCAGGCCTTGTCCGAGATTTTTGAGCGTGCCATCAAGGCTCGCATCATCAGCGAGGGCCTTTGCCTGCCTGACGTGCCAGAAGAAGTGATAGCACGCTTTCCAAGATTGGCAAGGGGTATAGCCGCTTTGCGTGAGGCAGGCTTTGGTATTCTGGTGAAAGACGCGTCCCTCGGCGGCCAATACCCGGTGATGAATGTGACGCTGCTGAACCCGCAGGACCAGGGCTGTTTTGCCAGCTTTGGCGCGCACCCGCGTTTTGAAGTGGCGCTGGAGCGCGCCTTGACCGAGCTGCTGCAGGGCCGCGCGCTCGATGCGTTGTCGGGCTTTCCGGCACCTGGTTTTGATCTGGAAGAAACCGCCAGTTCCACCAACATCGAGATCCACTTCGTTGATTCCAGCGGTGTGATCCACTGGAAATTTTTGGGCAATGAGCCAGATTTTGAGTTTGTGGACTGGAACTTCAGCACCACCACGGCAGAGGACTGCGCCTGGTGCGTGCAGCGCCTGCAGACCGACGGCCACGACATTTACGTGGCCGATTTCACCCATCTGGGCGTGTATGCCTGCCGTATTCTGGTGCCGGGCTTGTCCGAGATTTACCCGATCGACGAACTGGAGTTTGAGAACAACAGCATCGCCAACCCGATCCGTGAAGCCATCCTGAACCTGAGCGACCTGGACGACGAAGAGTGCACTGACCTGCTGGAAACGCTCAACGAATCGAATCTGACCGACCACCGCCCGGTGCCCGCGTTGATTGGTCTGGCCGCCGATGCGGGCTCCTTCTGGGCCGACTTGCGCCTGGGTGAGCTCAAAACCTTGCTGGCCCTGGCAGTTGGCGACGAGGCCGCCACGCTCGAAGGCTGTGAGTGGATTCTGAATTTTGACCAGATTGACGCGCAGCGCAAGCGGGTGTATGCCTGCATCCAGAATCTGATCCACCTGGCTGACATGGGCGACAGTGGGCCGTATCTGGACGCGTTGTCGCTGCTCTACGGTGCCGGGCCTCTGGCGCAAGCACACGCGCTGATCATGCAGGAGGACCGCTTCATGGGCCTGAGCGCACCGGGCTTGGCGCTCGAAGGCTGCGAAATGCACCACAAGTTGCTTAAAGCCTATGACAAGGTGCATGCTGCGCATTGAGCCTGTGGCCTCGCAAATCCCCACAGATTGGCTGATACCTGACTGGCCGGCACCAGCCAATGTCCGCGCCGTCTGCACCACGCGCGCGGGCGGCGTGTCTGCCGCACCCTATAACAGCCTGAACCTGGGCGACCATGTGGGTGACGACCCGGCGCATGTGGCGGACAACCGGCTGATTTTTCAGCAAACCCTTGGCGCGAAGCCGGTATTTTTGAACCAGGTGCATGGCACGCAGGTTCTGCAACTCGGTGCTGCCACACGCCAGGCCAGCAAGGCCGACGCTTGCTTGACCGATCAACCCGGCATCGCTTGCACCATCATGGTGGCGGACTGCCTGCCGGTGTTGTTCACCACGCTTGACGGTCGCTGGGTGGTTGCTGCGCATGCCGGTTGGCGCGGTTTGGCAGGGCAGGGCAGCAAGGGGATTCTGGAAGAAACTTACAAGACATTTTGTTCTCTAGCCCTTATGGATAAAGCACAGGCAGATATGGAAATCATAGCTTGGCTGGGCCCGTGTATTGGTCCGCAGGCGTTTGAGGTGGGCGACGAAGTTCGCGCGGCGTTTGTGGCAGACGATGCTCACGCCAGCAAGATGTTTGCGCCGCTGCCGGGTGGAAAATGGCTGGCAAATCTGCCTGGCCTGGCGCGGCAACGGTTGGCTGCATTAGGCGTGAAACAGATTTTTGGCAACGACGGCAGCTTGGAGTGGTGCACCGTCACCCAGTCGTCACGCTTCTTTTCGCACCGGCGCGATAGTGTCAGCGGCCGCTTGGCCGTGAGCATCTGGCGCGAGGCCTGAGCGCGATGTGGTGTCGGCTGGCAAGTTGACGGCATCGGCAGGCGTGGCCAGCGCCGCGCGCGCGGCTGCCAGTTCGGCCTGCTCCCGCGCCTTGATCGCACGTTTGCGCGCTGGCGTGCCCATCACATACACCACCAGCGTGATCGGCAGCACACCGTACAGCAAAAAGGTGATGATCGCGCCCAGCACGGTGCCGTTGCTGGCAGTGGCCTCAGCCACGGCCATCATCAGCGCCACATACAGCCAGGCAATCGGAACGATGTACATGAAATGGTCTTTTTGAAAACTTATGATTTGGTTGTCAGCTTTTCGAATGTATTCGTCCAGCATACTAGAGGTTTGACATTAATCAGGCTAAAAAAAAGGGTTACGAATGAAAGATGAAACACAGCAACAGTGGCTGCAAACCGCGCAGCAGTTCCAGCAAACCATGACCGACACTTGGACCAAAGCGTTCGACTCGTTCAAAAACATGGACTTGGGCGCTGCCGGTGCCAAGCTCATGGCACCCACCGTCAAGCCGCCTCAAATCTCGTTTTCCCAGGAAAAAATGCAAGCCCTGCAACAGCAGTTCATGAAAGACGCGACCGAGCTGTGGACCAACAGCTTCAAAGGCGCGCATGAACTGAAAGACCGCCGCTTCTCCGACCCCGCCTGGGCCGCCAACCCGATGGCCGCTTTCACTGCCGCCACTTACTTGCTCAATGCCAAAACACTGGCGCAAATGGCCGAGGCGGTGGAAACCGACGACAAGACCCGCGCCCGCATCCGCTTCACGGTAGAGCAGCTCACCGCTGCCGCTGCACCCAGCAACTTCATGGCCCTGAACGCCGAAGCGCAAAAGAAAGCCCTGGAAACCAAGGGTGAGAGCATCAGCAAGGGCCTGCAAAACCTGCTCAAGGACATGCAGCAAGGCCACATCTCGATGACCGACGAGAGCCTCTTCCACGTCGGCAAAAACGTGGCCACCACTGAAGGCGCGGTGGTGTTCGAGAACGAACTGTTCCAGCTCATCGAATACAAACCGTTGACCGAGAAGGTTTATGAAAAACCTTTCCTGCTGGTGCCGCCGAGCATCAACAAGTTTTACATCCTGGACCTGCAGCCCGAAAACTCGGTGGTGCGTTACGCCGTGGCGCAGGGGCACCGCACATTCCTGGTGAGCTGGCGCAACCCCGATGCCTCGCTGGCCACGGCCACTTGGGACGAGTACATTGAAAACGCCGTGATCAAGGCGATTAATGTCACGCAAGAGATTTCTGGATCCAAAACCATCAACGCGCTGGGTTTCTGTGTGGGCGGCACCATGCTCGGCACCGCCCTGGCCGTGCTGGCGGCGCGTGGTGAAAAGCCGGTGGCCAGCGCCACCTTCCTGACCTCGATGCTCGATTTCTCTGACACCGGCGTGCTGGACCTGTTCATTGACGAAGGATTCGTCAGCTACCGCGAAAAAGAGATGGGCCAAGGCGGCCTGATGAAGGGTGGCGACCTGGCCAGCACCTTCAGCTTTTTGCGCCCCAATGACCTGGTGTGGAACTACGTGGTGGGCAACTACCTCAAGGGCGAAACCCCGCCGCCGTTTGACCTGCTGTACTGGAACAGCGACAGCACCAACCTGCCGGGCCCGTTTTACGCCTGGTATCTGCGCAACACCTACCTGGAAAACAACCTCACCAAGCCCGGCAAGGCCACGGTTTGCGGCCAGAAGATTGACCTGGGCAAGGTCGATATCCCGGTGTACATCTATGGCTCGCGTGAAGACCACATCGTGCCGATCAACGGTGCCTACGCCACCACGCAATACCTGCCGGGTAAAAAGCGTTTTGTCATGGGTGCCTCTGGCCACATCGCCGGCGTGATCAACCCGCCTGCCAAAAACAAGCGCTGCTACTGGATCCGTGAAGACGGCAAACTGCCGAAGACGCAAGCTGAGTGGATGGAAGGTGCTGTGGAGCATCCGGGTAGCTGGTGGACCGACTGGTCCACCTGGCTGGCAAGCCAGGCTGGCAAAGAAATCGCCGCGCCCAAGACCTACGGCAAAGGCAAGTACAAGGCCATCGAGCCAGCGCCCGGGCGCTACGTGCTGGCCAAGGCTTGATTTTTTCGGTTTTATTTGATTTTTAAACAGGACTCAGGAAGTAAAAATGGAAGATATCGTTATCGTCTCAGCCGCACGTACCGCTGTGGGCAAGTTTGGTGGTTCACTGGCGAAGATCGCCGCAACTGAATTGGGCAGCATCGTGATTCGTGAAGTGATGGCCCGCGCCAAGCTGTCACCCGACCAGATCGGTGAAGTCATCATGGGCCAGGTGCTGGCTGCTGGCTGTGGTCAAAACCCGGCCCGCCAAGCGACGCTGAAAGCTGGTCTGGCCATGGAAACCCCGGCACTGACGATCAACGCGGTGTGCGGCTCGGGTCTCAAGTCGGTCATGCTGGCCGCGCAGGCCGTGGCCTGGGGCGACAGCGACATCGTTATCGCCGGCGGTCAAGAAAACATGAGTGCCAGCCCGCACGTGCTCAACGGCAGCCGTGACGGCCAGCGCATGGGTGACTGGAAGATGATCGACTCGATGATCGTCGATGGCCTGTGGGACGTGTACAACAACTACCACATGGGCATCACCGCTGAAAACGTCGCCAAAGCCTGCAGCATCACCCGCGACATGCAAGATGCCCTGGCCCTGGCCAGCCAGCAAAAAGCCGCCGCCGCACAGGATGCTGGCAAGTTCAAGGACGAAATTGTTGGCGTGAACATCCCACAGCGCAAAGGCGACCCGATCGTTTTCAACACCGACGAGTTCCTGAATCGCAAATCCAACGCCGAAGCGCTGGCAGGCCTGCGCCCAGCTTTTGACAAGGCTGGCTCGGTGACGGCTGGTAACGCCTCCGGCATCAACGACGGCGCTGCCGCTGTCGTGGTGATGACGGCCAAGAAGGCCGCCGCCCTCGGCCTGACACCGCTGGCACGGATTGCGGCCTTTGGCACCAGCGGCCTGGACCCGGCCCACATGGGTCTGGGCCCGGTACCTGCGTCACGCAAGGCGCTGGCCCGCGCCGGCTGGAACGTGCAGGACGTGGACCTGTTTGAGCTGAACGAAGCCTTTGCAGCACAAGCCTGCGCGGTGAACCTGCAACTTGAAGTGGACCCATCCAAGGTCAACGTCAACGGCGGTGCCATTGCCATCGGCCACCCGATTGGTGCGTCCGGTTGCCGTATCCTGGTGACGCTGCTGCACGAAATGCAGCGCCGAGATGCCAAGAAGGGCCTCGCAGCCCTGTGTATTGGCGGCGGTATGGGGGTTTCCCTTGCCCTCGAGCGTTAATTCTGCCTCTATCATCGCCATTCAATAATTCACAAAGAGGAGACAATGATGAGTCAGAAAGTAGCGTATGTGACCGGCGGCATGGGCGGCATCGGTACCGCCATTTGCCAGCGGCTGAGCAAAGAAGGTTTCACTGTCATCGCGGGCTGCGGCCCAACGCGTGACTACGCCAAGTGGCTGGCCGAACAGGCCTCCCTGGGCTATACCTTTTATGCGTCTGCCGGCAATGTGGGCGACTGGGATTCCACTGTGGCGGCCTTCACCAAGGCCAAGGCCGAACACGGCAGCATTGATTTACTGGTGAACAACGCCGGTATCACGCGTGACCGCATGTTCCTGAAAATGACCCGCGAAGACTGGGACGCGGTGATCGAAACCAACCTTAATTCCATGTTCAACGTCACCAAACAGGTGGTCGGCGATATGGTTGAAAAAGGCTGGGGCCGCATCATCAATATCAGTAGCGTCAACGGTGTCAAGGGGCAGGCCGGGCAAACCAATTACTCGGCGGCTAAGGCCGGTATGCACGGCTTCAGTATGGCGCTGGCGCAGGAACTGGCTACCAAGGGTGTGACCGTTAACACCGTGAGCCCCGGTTACATCGGTACCGACATGGTCAAAGCTATCCGCCAGGAAGTGCTCGACAAGATCATCGGCACCGTGCCGGTGAAACGCCTGGGCGAACCCAGCGAAATCGCCTCGATCATCGCTTGGTTGGCCTCCAACGAAGGCGGTTACGCCACCGGGGCTGAGTTCTCGGTGAATGGTGGCTTGCACATGGGGTGATGATTGATGTCACGTCACTGAACAGGGTTTTACTACGCTGGTGGCCCAACACTTGTAACATCCTTTAAAAAGTCGCCCAAATACTAATTGGGCGACTTTCTTCATTTATGGGGTCGCTGTACAGGACTAACCTACCTGTATGAGAGCCCAGAATATGAAGAAAACCCCGTCAGCCCTGAAGTGGCTGGCCGAGAAACGCGCCCGCCTTGCGGGAGAGCTGCAAAGTTGCGAGCAAACCGTATCATTGCTGGAACAGGACATTCCTGAATTACGCAAGCGGCTATTATTCGCGGAGACCGCGTTGGCTGCGGCCGGAACTCGCAAAGCCCGTCTGGGGGCTGAACTGGATTCGATGGACCAGGTTGTGCAGATGTACGACCAAAACATCAACCCGAAGGCAATTGAGCCAATCAACGGCTGGAGGGGAACCTATGGAAAACGGGGCGCTTTGCGCAGTTTCCTGATTGAAACCATACGTAGCCGAGCCCTTGAATACGTCAGCACAAGTGAGCTGGAGTTGCTCACTATTATCCAATTTTCTCTGGCCTTTGAACACCCGGCGCTGCGCAAACAATGGTATGACGGGTCTTTTCGGGGAGCAATCAAGCTCCTTGCCAATCAAGGGCTTATCGAACGCAGCCACAACGCTGACACTTACACACGTGAGATAGGTAGCTGGCGCTGGAAGCAGGTGCAGCCAAATACGCTGGCTAAGTTGAAGGTACAAGGCTGAAGCATCTGGCTTCAATGTTTTCGAACAGCTCCAGTAGCCACACGTTGCGACGAATAGCTGGTGCCCTAAAACAAAAGAGCCGCATAGCGGCTCTTTGTCAATCAAGGGTGCAGAACGCAGTTAGGCAAATTCAACCTCATGGGCTGCTGCCATGAACTCCCCAAGTTGCACCAATAGCGTGCCGCCCATGTCTGGAGCCGCACGAACTCGAGCCGCGAGGTCTTCTCGGCTTACATTGTCATAGCACGCGTCTAAGTACGCCTGCTCTGCTGCTTCAAATTTTTCGTCCATGTCTACCTCCAGATGGCGGGGGGAACCCCTTCTGTCACACGAAGGGCGGAAAACCCACTCTTCAACACTATATAGGCATCGGCCCCCGTAGTCAAGGTCAAGCCTTGTCCAACGTGGTGTGAGCCTGAAGGCGGTACGTATTTCCACCCAAAAATGAGCCTGAGCGCGGCTTTCAGACGCTGAACTGGTTGCTTGATCATCCAAGGATGGTGATCAATATGGATGAGGCAAAGCTGCGT
>CAIVHU010000160.1 GCA_903905735.1 uncultured beta proteobacterium | reverse complement strand
CCCCGGGCTGGCGAAAATGTACCGCGTACCGCCAGACCGGGCCTGGTGGCCTGCCGTTGGCGCTCCGCTTGAGCGAGGGGTTAGGCAGCACTGCGCGCTACGGAAGCGTGTACTTGAATTCGTAGCTGTGTTTGCCAGCTGCGATGATGATGTTGAACTGCCCAGCCAGACCAACAAGCTCGCCGGTTCCGGAGTCAGGGACTACGGTGACTGATAGGCTTGGGCTGCCTTGGTTCATAGTGCCACTGTGCTGGAGGACGAACGTGCCCTTCTTGCCCTTGAGCGTGCCGTCAACACTTTCGATGGCGACGTACCCAGCGGATCCTTTGACTTCAGTCATGGCGCTCAGCATCTGACCTTTGGTGGTTGCGACCAGATCGCCAGAAATCGTCTTGTCGATGGACATTCGACCGATCTTCGAACCGTCCGCTTGGCCCTCAAAGGCTAGCGGCAGAAGTTTGACAACAAACTCGCCCGTGGCAATTTCACTCATAACGGATGACCTCGCTGGCTGTCGCGGTGATTGTGCCTGCGCTGCGGATGAGACAGCTGCCAGTAGAACGGTAAAGACGAAGAAGCGCATTGGTGGTATCTGTGGGCGGTTTCAAGCTTGAAGTGCAACACCCTGCACTTGGTCGAGCTTGAGCTCGGCAAATACTTCGGCGGGTGTTCGATACCCCAGGATCTTGCGAGGCCGATTATTGAGCGAGGACTCGATGGCGGCCAAAGCTTGGTGGCTATGCTGACTGAGATCGGTGCCCTTGGGAAGGAATTCGCGAATCAGACCGTTGGCATTTTCATTGGATCCGCGTTGCCACGGTGAGTGCGGGTCACAGAAGAAGACGTCGATGCGCAGGCGCTTGGCCAGGGTCTGGTGCAGCGCCATCTCGGTGCCTTGGTCGTAGGTGAGTGTCTTGCGCAGGGACTCGGGCACTGAGCCCAGGCGACGGGTGAAGCCATCCAGGACAGCCGTTGCGCTGGCGCTGTCGAGCTTGGTCAAGATGACGAAGCGGCTGGTGCGTTCCACCAGGGTTCCAACGGCTGAGCGGTTGGCGGCACCTTTGATCAGGTCGCCCTCCCAGTGTCCTGGGACAATGCGTGCGCAGACCTCAGGCGGGCGCAAGCTGATGGGGGTCATGTTCTGCAAGCCAGTGAACCGCGCCGAGCCCCGTGCGCGGGGCAGCCGACCAGCGTGACTGCGTCGCAGCAGCGTCACCAACTCTGTGCGCAAGGTGCCGCGGGGCATGGCGTAGATGGCGCTGTAAATGGTCTCGTGAGACACGGCGTAGACGGGCAAAGAGCCAGAGGATGTCGCCTTGAGTCTGCCGGCGATCTGCTCAGGTGACCAGCCGACACGCAAGCCGTTCAAGACATGCTGCCAGGCGAGCGAGGACGTGTCAGTCCCGAGCTTGCGTCGAGTGGTGCCGGCATGAGCGCGAGCCCGCTTGCGGGCCCGCTGACCATGCACGGCGAGATACCAATCTGCTGCCTTGCCGCCAGACCTTGCGATCTCGCGAGAGATCGTTGACGGACTCACATTCAAAGTGCTGGCGATGTAGCGCATCGAACGGCCCTGAGCACGCAGAGACTCGATGGTGATGCGATTGTCGTTGGTGAGCTGGGAATAATTTCTTGGCATACATGCAACCATATTCGTAAAAGAGTATGTGTTGCACTTCGAGTTTGAGCCGGCCGTG
>CAIVHU010000159.1 GCA_903905735.1 uncultured beta proteobacterium | reverse complement strand
GTCGCCGCCTGCGGTGGTAATTTCGACTTCCGCGTTGATCGGACCTTCTTTGAGTTCAGTAACTTTGCCTTTGAAAACGTTTCGTGCACTGATTGCCATTTTTTACTTCCTTCATTGATGGTGCCCAACCGGATTGGTCAGGGTGAGGCATCGTCGCTCAGACCGTTTGCCCTTATCAACCACAGCGCGCAAAAAACAACACAACAGCGCCATCTTGCGGCCACGGTGTCACAAGGACTGCAAGAAGGCCAGAAGCGCCTGTCGCGCCGATTTCGGTAACCGTGCAAAGCGTTTGCGCGATGTTGTCGCCTCACCGCCATGCCAAAGGATGGCTTCCTGCGCGTTGCGTGCGCGTCCGTCGTGCAAGAAATGGGTGTTTTCGTTGATGCCCGCCAGCAAACCCAGCCCCCACAGCGGTGGTGTTCGCCACTGACGGCCATTGGCCAGGTAGTCTGGTCGGCCATCTGCGAGCTGTGGCCCCATGTCGTGAACCAGCAAATCGGTGTACGCCGCCACGGTTTGACTCGACAAACGCGGGTATTTAGGGTGCTCTCCACCGGGTAGTGCGGGCAGGTGACAGGCCGCGCAGCCACTGCTGGCAAAGATGGCCTCTCCCTGGCGCACCAGCGGCACCTCGGTATCCCGACGCGGTGGCGGTGCCAGATGCGCCAGGTAAAACTCAACACTGTCCAACTGCCGTGTAAGCAGCTCTGGCTGACCACCGGATGGGGCTTGCCGACAGGCTGTTTCAGACGCGGTACAGTTTTCCACAGGGAACATATCTGAGGTGATACCCATGTCGCCCACAAAAGCACCGGCAGACTGCTGGCGCAGGTTTGGCGCATTGGATTTGAGCCCAAAGCGCCCAACCACCGTCTTTTTGGCTTCGATGTCCCACACGTAGTTCACCACGCCGCGAACACCATCAGGTTTGGCCTGCTTTGCCAAGCTCTCAATTGCAGCTGCAGGAACGGTTTCCAGCAGGCCCAGACCCGCCACATGCGGTGACACCCGGGGCGAAACCAGCACTTGGCCCATGGGGCCGTAGGCCAGTTCGGAAAACACCACGCGGGGGCGGCGCAGTTCAATGCGTTCCCCGTCTGCCAGTGTCACGCCAGAGGTCAGCCACTGAATGCTGGCGCGCCCTTCACCCGGCACGCCGGGAATGCCTTCCTCGTTCAACTGGTCGCCGTACGCCGGATGGGGTTTCGGACCACCGTGGGTATCACGACCAGGCACCGAGAGGCGCACCAGCATGGACTGCATGCGCTGCTTCGAACTATCCGGCGCACCGCCGCGCCCATTTTTGGCATGGCAGGAAATGCAGGCCAGGCGGTTGTAAAGCGGGCCGAGCCCATTAATTTCGTCGTTCCCGGCAGGTGCTACCACCCAGCTTTGCCCAAATAGGCTGCGACCTTGCTGAAATTGCCGCATCTCCTCGACCGTGAGTCCGCTCACGGGGCGGCTTAACGCCTCGCGATCCGTCCCCGGCGCGTTTTCCGCCAGAGCACCGCCCTGGCCAAACAGTCCAAGCCCCAACGCCGTCAAGACGATGCGCAGATAGTTCACGCGCCCACCCCATCGAGCAGGTGGCGAACCGCAGCGCGTTGGGCTGCGCAGGCCTGTTGCCAACCGGCTTCAACGGCCAGCACCTGCTCGAGCTGATGTCCCTCAAGTCGGCCGGCGAACTGGCTGCGCAACGCCTCGTCTGCCGCCTGCGCTTCTGTGATGGGTGGGATCTCCAGTTGCCTGCGGGCTTCCGCCACCGGCTTGCCGCTGGCTTCTGCAGCGCGAATGCGTTGCCACAGTGTCTTCAGTTCGTCGTGCGGCTCCACCAGCATCTGTTGAAACACGGCGCTGCTCAGGGCCAGACGCGGTCGGGCGAGTTCGCCATTGAATTGCAAACCGCCAGCTGCCGCTGCTGCGAAGGGGTTGTAATAGCCTGCAGGCAAACTGTCGTAGGCCGAAGGCCGCACCGGAAGCCGACGGATGTCTGGGTGCGCCAGAATTTTCTG
>CAIVHU010000158.1 GCA_903905735.1 uncultured beta proteobacterium | reverse complement strand
GCGGTAGCTCAGTGGTTGGGGCATGCGCCGCAGAGTATTGCGAATCGGACGAGAACGCAAGCAAAAAAAACGGACTGGACCAAAAATCCAACGCCCTCAGCAAAAAAACTTCAGTTTGGCAGGCTTACCGGAAGGACACGGCGATGCCAGCTTCATCGACAAGGCGCAAGACCTGAATCTGCCCCGGCGCATCAAGCTGGGCCACGGCATTCTGGTGCTGGCCTGGCGACGCAACCTGCCCGTGCCAGCGGGCGCGGCCGGGCTGGCGGGTGTGCGCGATTTACTGGCTGTGCCTGCGCATTCGGTGGCCTTGCCGAACCCGCAACAGGCCATTTACGGCAACGCAGCCAAGGAACTGCTGCAGGCGCAAGGGTTGTGGGCGGGACTGCAAGATCGGCTCAAATTGGTGGGTACGGTGCCACAAGTGAGCGCTTACCTGACAGCGGGTGAAGTTGACCTGGGTTTCATGAACCTCACCGAGGCGCTGGCTGTGAAAGACCAGTTGGGTGGTTACATCACCCTGCCCAGCGGGGCCGGGTCGTATGCCGAGGTACTCATCGTAGCGGCGTTACCTGATGCATCAAAAACACCTCTAACCCATACCAATGCTCAACAGTTTGCTCTGTTTTTGGAAACAACCCAGGCACAGGACATCTTGCGGCGAGCCGGTTTGTGATGCTGTCTGACGACGCGCTGGCCGCCTTGTGGCTGAGCGCGCGGCTGGCGTTGTGGGTCACGCCAGCGTACTTGCTGGTGGGAGCGCTGCTGGCCTGGGCACTGGTGTTTGGTCTGAAGCGCCCGGCCTGGCTCGATGCGCTGGTGACGATCCCGATCGCGTTTCCTCCCGTGGTCATCGGCTTTGCACTGCTGTGGCTGCTGGGCCGTCAGACGCTGCTAGGGCAGACGTTGATCGCCATGGGTCTGAGCTTTGTGTTCAGCTTTGCGGGCCTGTGGCTGGCGGCCTTCATTTCCGGATTGCCGTTGGTGGTCAAGACCCTTCAAACCGCCTTGCAAGCTCAGCCGCGTGATCTGCATGAAAGCGCCCTGACACTGGGTTGCAAGCCTTTTGCCGCGTTCTGGCTGGTGCATTTGCCCATCGCCCGCGCGGCTTTGCTCACCGGCGTGTTGCTGGCGCTGGCGCGTGGTTTGGGCGAAGTCGGCATCAGCCTGATGCTGGGCGGCAACATTCTGGGCCGCACCGAAACCCTGTCGCTGGCGATTTTCAACTCGGTCACGGCGGGTGATTTTCGCCAGGGCGCGCTGCTGAGCGGCTTGCTGGGCGGCTTTTGTTTGAGTTTGTTGGCGTTGGTGCGCTGGTTGCAGCCCAAAACCCGGGGATTTGCATAAAGAGGCATTTTCACCACGCTATGGTTGAAAAAGCAGAACGGGTTCACGCATCATTCATCACCCGCCATTGGCGGGACTGTCACACATCAACCAAGGAAATTTAGACATGGCAATCAGTGCACGAAACGTTTTCAAAGGCAAAGTTACTGAACTCAAAGAAGGTCCGATCAACGCGGAAGTCGAAATTACCACCGCAGGCGGCGACAAGATTGTGGCCATGCTGACCGAAGCCAGCGTCAAGTCTTTGGGCCTTGACCTTGGCAAGGACGCGGTGGCGGTGGTTAAAAGCCCGTGGGTGACCTTGCTGGCTGGCGCGCCTGAATACCGTTTCAGCGCCCGTAACCAGTTGGCAGGCACGGTCAGCAACTTGCTCAAGGGCGGTGTCAACTGCCAGGTGACGGTGTCTTTGCCGGGTGGCTCCAGCGTCAGCGCCATGATCACCAACGCTGCAGCCACCGACCTGGCGCTAGCCGAAGGCACCCCCGTGGTGGCCCTGTTCAAAGCCAGCCACGTCCTGGTAGGCGTGCCTGCGTAATTGACCCACCGCAGGCGGTGCTCACCGCCTGCACATGCCCATGGCAGGGTATCGCAGGCGGGTTTGTAGCCAAGCCTGGCGGGCCTCGTCTGACCAAACGGGGCTCCGGCCTGCCTGGGAATTGTCTTCCTCGTCGATAGCCAGTCTTGCCAGAAGGGGCGGGTTGCCGTGGCCTGCCGCGGGCTGATGGGGCGTCGCTTCGGGCATGGCCTGGAGGGGTGTTGGGCTGTTGTGCGTGGTGCGGTTCATCATGAATCTCCAGCAAAAGGCATCAACTCACCGTGGCATGGTGTTGGACACGAAGAAGCGGGTGTCTCGCCCGCCACGTTTGAGTCGGTCAATCGTGGTTTGGCACACCAGCCAGCGTTCGTCAATCAGCCGCCACGAGGTCAGCGACTCGGTATAAACCGGGGCTTCGTAAAACATTTCGTCGTCGTCCGAGCGCAGTTCCGTCACGACAAACTGGAACTCGCGAAAACAGGGTCGGCTCAACGCATCACATCCGTCAGTGTGGTTGGCCTGCAATTCGTAATCTTCATGCACTTCAAAACGCACCGGGGGCACCACCAGGCTTTGCAGAGGCACCGGCAAGTCATCTGACCACGCCACCGGGGTCCCCTGGTCAAACGGACAGGTCATGCGAGCATCGTTAGGTGGCTCTGTATATAACGCGAGGCACATAGAGGTCCTTTCGGTTCATCAAGCGTGTTTGGAAGGCGACACAGCTTGCCGGACAAATCATCTGGCTGTGTCAGACTGGCTACAAAAATGCCGCCAGCCACACCTCAGACCAGACAAGTCCGACAAACGGCTTTGTCACCAGATGAGCAGGCAAATAGCGTGCCCGGCGTCACCGACACGCTCTGTTAAATATATGACAAATTGGCCTGTAGCCCTTTTACATCAATCGCTAGCAGCTATTGACTATGTAGCAAACGACTTTGCGAGGACTGGCCGGCGGCTTTATGCGTTGCGAATGCGGCTGACCAGGTTTTTGGTGAACTCGGCCGTACTGGCCCTGCCACCCAGATCGCCAGTTCGGATGTTGTCAACGTTCAGGGTGCCGTCGATGGCGCGGCGCAATTGGGTGGCCATGTCGGGCAGCTTGACGTGATCGAGCATCATGGCCGCGGCCAGCATCAGCGCGATCGGGTTGGCAATGCCTTTGCCGGCAATGTCGGGGGCGGAGCCATGCACGGCTTCAAAAATGGCCGCATCTGCACCAATGTTCGCACCGGGTGCATTGCCCAAACCACCAACCAGGCCGGCCACCAGGTCAGACAGGATGTCGCCAAACAGATTGGTGGTGACCAGCATGTCGAACTGCCAGGGGTTGATCACCAGTTTCATGGCACAGGCGTCGATGATGACGGTGTCGAGCTCGAATTTGCCTTTGTACCTGTCTTCATACAGCTTCAGTCCGGTGTCCAGAAAAATGCCGGTCAGCGCCTTCATGATGTTGGCCTTGTGCACGATGGTGACTTTTTTGCGACCCGTGGCCACGGCGTGGTCAAACGCAAATTCCAGCAGACGCCGCCCGCCCGCACGGGTGTTGATGCCGGTGGCCATGGCCACGGCGTGCGGGTCGTCGTCGATCTTCACATAGTGCTCGTGGCCGATGTACAGGCCCTCCAAATTTTCACGCACCACCACCAGGTCAATCTTGTCAAAGCGCCCACCGGGGATGAGGGTGCGCGCCGGACGCAAATTGGCGTAGAGCTGAAACTCTTCACGCAAACGGACGTTGGACGAGCGGTAGCCACCGCCCGAGGGGGTTTCCAGCGGGCCTTTGAGGGCCAGCCGGGTGCGGCGGATGCTGTCCAGCGTAGCGGTGGGCAGCGGGTCGCCAGCGACTTTGACGCCTTCGAGACCTGCTACATGGCGCTCCCAGACAAACGGCGCACCCAGCGCGTCGAGCGCAGCCAGGGTGGCATCCATGATCTCGGGGCCAATGCCGTCGCCGGGAATCAGTGTGGCGGGAATAGTGGCTGACATGGTGAGTCCTTTTTTGATGCGCGAACATTGAGCCCGAGGCCCGGTCCGCATCGGCGGCGCCATGGCTTCGGTCAGGTGATGGACCTGACGCGTTCAGTTTAAGGGCTCAAGAGGCAAAAGCTGGAACTTTTGTCAGACCAACTTTGTGTCAGAAACACTCGGCTTCCAGTTGGTCCAGCCAGGCCAATCCCTGCTCGTCACGTTTGGCCTCCAGCAGTTCCCGTATCTGGTTGACAAAGCTCGACAGCAGCAGTTGGTCGTCACAACGCATGCCTTGTGTGGCGTTGCGCCGTTGGAAGAAATAGGTCCAGAACGGGTCGTCTGTGCCCTGGGTGTGGAGTTCAATACGCGCAATCATCCGGGCGGCCTGGCCGTCGACATCAATGCCTTTGAAACTGCGGTAGCGGTCGGTGACTTGCATATCAAATATTCTTCTTTCCCTGAAGCAGCTTGGCCTTGTCTGAGGGGCTGTAGTTGTCAAAAAGGCCTTGCGCCGCAGCCACGCGGCGGTGCGCCATGCGGATGGCTTCGATCTTGCCCGCAGGCGCAATGGGCGAGACGCATTTGTCCAGCGCGGCGCTGGCGCATTCCGGGCAAACCGGCGTGCTGCCAGAGCGCACCAGCGCTTCAAAACGGTGGCCGCAGGCCTGGCATTGGTAGTCATAAATCGGCATATTGGTCTCCAATTCAAATCATTGAGGTGCAATGCCCTTCGGCGGCTGCACAGCCTTCCAGCGACCGTGGCTCTGGTGCCTGGTTACCCAGGCCGACCCAGGCATGCACCGCCGCTGTGTCAAACCCGACCATGCGCGATTCGCCCACAGCCATCAATGGACGACGTATCAGCAAGGGCTGTGCCAGCAGCAGGGTGATGGCTTCATCCGCGCTGAGCGATTCAGGCACCACCTCGCCGCTTTTGACACTTGGGGCCGCGCGGTTGAACCAGTCTGGCACCGCGAGTGGTTTTAAGAACAATAGCAGCTCACGCTTATTCCACGAGGGCTCAAGCAGGTTTTTAACCTCAAGCGTGTGGTGTGCAGCAAGCAGCATGGCCTTTTGTTTGGCGTTGCCGCCGCAGCCAGGTTTCTCAAAAAAAATGATGTGCGCCATGGGTCAGCCTTTCAGGAGAGTCAAGGTGAGGATGTGGTGCCCGCCGAGCCGGACAGTGCCAGCAGGCCAAAGGTCTGGTCGGTGATGTCACGAACCACGTCCGGGCGCAAGCGGCTCAGCCAGCGCCGGGGCAGACGGGCCGCACCGCAGCGCGCACCCGCAAGCATGCCCACCAGCGCGCCGGTGGTGTCGGCATCGTCGCCCTGGTTCACAGTGGCCACCATGGCCTCTTCAAAGCCGTCATGCAGGGTCAGGTAATGCAGCACGGTTTGCACGGTGTCGACCACATAGGCCGTGGCGCGGCCTTTGTAGGGGGTGAAGCGAAAGCTGGGGTTGTCAAGCACCCACTGCGCCACCCAAAGCTGGCAGGCGCCGTGATCCGCGCCGCCCAGCAACAGCCGCAGCAGATGGCCCAGCCCCAGCGTGGCCGCGTCTGAGAGCGGGTGGTGATGCGTCAGGCGCGCCTGGGCCATGGACAGGCTCTCAAAAAGGGCATCGTCGCCCAGCGTGGCCAGCACCGATGGCAGGTTGCGCATCAGGGCGCCGTTGCCGCCGTCGCCGGGGTTGGGCGGGCCTTGCAGCGTGCCTTCATGCATGAAGCGCAGGATGCCGCGCCGACAAGTGTTGCCACAGTCCACCGGCTTGCTTTTGAACCACTGCACATAGGCCCGGCCAATGCTGCGCGTCAGAGTGTTGTCACCCTTGGCGTGGTTAAGCAGGGCCAGCGCGCCACCGTCGAGCAAGGCCTCCCCGAGCGCCAGGCTCATGGTGGTGTCGTCGGTCACCTGGCCGCGCGCCAATTTGAGCCAGCCCCCGCCAATGATCTCGCGGTGCACGCCGTATTCATGGGCGATCTCGCGCGGGCGCATGAATTCCACAGTGGCACCGAGCGCGTCGCCAATCGCAAAACCCAGGTAAGCCCCCAGAGCGCGGTCGAGCAGTTCACGCATAACGGGCCATCACGTCATAGTTGCCGCCCAGCGCCAGCACCTCTTGCTCGCCCTGCAACACCTGGCCGGGCAGCATACCGGGGAACACCAGCACCTTGCACAGTGGCACCTGCACCTCAAACACCCAGTCGCCAAAACACGATGCGTCCTCTTCAGACAGGCTGAATGACACCAGGTTGTTCAGGCGCATGGTGCAGCGCCGGTTTTGCAGCCGCCCGGCGATCACCTGCTCTTCGCACCGGTTGCTGCCGCGCCAGAGTTGCAGGTGCCGGGTGGGCGCGGTGCGGCCCAGTGCCTGGCTGCGCCGCAGCGACCATTGGCAAAACTCATACAACAGGTCAAGCTGCTGGTGGATGTTGTTATTGTTGTGGCGGCTCGACGCTTTTTCCTGCAGGTAGTTGACCCACGGCTTGGAGGGAAACCGCGCCAGCGGCTCCTTGTGAAAACTGGGCACCAGGCCAAAGCGGCTTTCCACCCAGCCTTTGAGCACCGCCCCGGCAACTCCGTTGGAATCCATCCCCCAGCCCTGCAGCAATTTGCGCCAACTGCTGTGCCAGCGCCGCTGCTCAGACGCGCCCATGCTGCGCAGCTCATCGGCATCAGGCTTGCGCAGCCCGAAAGCGATG
>CAIVHU010000157.1 GCA_903905735.1 uncultured beta proteobacterium | reverse complement strand
TGCCCGATGATCATGTAGCCAATGGTGCCGATCACGTGAATCAGCACCATCGCCGCCACACCGTAGGCCAGGGCCGCCGAGTGCTCGTTGCGTAAGACTCTATGAAGCACAGCAGATTTTCCGTGTCTTCATATAAGAAAAGTGCCTTAAGCCCTTTTGCATCAGGGGCAGGCAACTATCAAATATGTAACGCAGCCAGCCCGCCGATCAGCAGCCCGATGCCGCCTGCGGCAAACATCGCGACCTCCAGCCACTTCTTTTTGGTCAACAAGGCAATGGCGGCTAAAGCGATGGACACCTGCAGCACGGTGGTGGATTGGGCCCAGCGGTGGTGCTGGTGCATTTGCTCATCGCTTTTGTGGTCCCACTCGGTTGCTTCGGCTTCGAGCTTATCGGCGACGACCTTGACATCGGCTTTTTCCTTGTCATATCGATCGGCTTTGGCCTGGTAGCCGGCCTTTTTATCTTCCGGCGAGAGGTCGCGGGCCAGTTCTGCCAGGGCTTGTTTGGTGCTTTTGGACTGGTAGTAATTCCACTGGTCTGCGGCCTCGGTTTTTTTGATGGCGGCGTTGTTCTTGTACAGCCCGGCGTTGGCCTGGGTGGCACCGCCCATGTAGCCAAAAATGGCGCCGACAGTGGCGATGATGGCGGTGAACAGGGCGATCTGATTGATCATGCCGCCGTGGTCGCCATGGCCACCCGCGTGGCTGCCCTGTTGCGCGTGCTCCAGTTCGTGGTCGTGCGGGCCGTGGACGTGAAAACCATCTTCTGACATGAGTTAAATTCCTTGTTGACGTGCGTAAGTGACAAAACTGAAAGCCAGCCCGTTGCTGGCGGTGTGCGATTCTCGGGCAACTTCGTGCCAGTCTGATCCCAAAGTGGGGGCGAAAGCATCGCCTTCAAAGGCCAAGTCGATCTCGGTCACCACCGCCTCGCTGGCCAGCGGCAGCGCTTGGGCGTAGATGTCTGCGCCGCCAATCACCCAGGCCGTGCTCCCAGGTGGGCACAGGTTGCTGGCCTGCCCGATGGAATGGGCCACCTGCGCGCCCTCGGCCGCAAAGTCAGTCTGGCGCGTGACCACCACATTCAGGCGACCGGGCAGCGGGCGGAATTTGGCCGGCAGTGACTCCCAGGTCTTGCGCCCCATGATCACCGGGCAGCCCAGCGTTATGCGCTTGAAGTGCGCCATGTCTTCGGGCAAATGCCAGGGCAGGGCATTCTGGCAACCAATCACGCCATTGCTGGCGCGGGCAAAAATGAGTTTCAGTGGCATGGTGGGATTGGGCGGAAAAATGAGCGTCTATGGCGCAGGAGAAATGTCGAGGGCAGGGCGCTTGCGTGGCGGCAACAGCACCGCTGCGATGGCAGCCATCACGCAGAGCATGGCCGCAAAGTCATGCCAACTGGGTTGCTCACCCACAATCAGCGTGGCGCTGAGCGTGCCGACCAAGGGCACAGCCATGATGCTCATGGCGCTGGTGGCCGGCGGCAGGTGGCGCGCCAGACCAAACCAGATGATTTGTGCAAACCCGTAATTGATCAGCATGCCGTAAACCAGACTGCCCCACATCAGGCCGCTGAACTGCCAGACCGGCCAGGGTTCGTTCGTCCAGGCAATCACCCACAGGCAGGCGGCCGACAGGATCATCATCCACACGGTGAGAGTTTCGATGGGCAGGGTGAGCTTGGCACGGCGCATCATCAAGGTGCCGGTGCCCCACAGGATGGCGGCCAACTCCATCCAGACAATGCCCAAGGGCCTGCCGGTCAGTGCTGTCAACTCGTTGAAGGTCAGCAGTCCGATGGCCAAGCCCACCGCCACCACCGCGAAACCGACGCGCCGCGTGAGGCGTTCGCCAAACACTAGCGCACCCAGCAGCACCGTCCAGATCGGCATGGTGAAGCCCAGAATGGCGGCGCGCCCGCTGGCGAGTTCCTTCACCCCCAGAATTGCCATGGTGTGCCAGCCCAGCATATTGGGTAGCCCCAGCGTGACCACGGATCGCCATTCGGCACCGTGCGGCAGCATGCGCAGGCCCTTGGAGCGGTAATAGACAAACAGCCAGAGGGCACCGCCGGTCATGGTCAGCGCGCGAAAGTACAGTGGTGATAGCTCACGCAGCGAGTACTTCATCATCGGCCAGTTGACACCCCACATCAAAGTGAGCGCAACCAGGCCCCAGAGTTGACGGCGGGAGATGTGCGTGTGCATGGGTTCGATTGTCGTCGTGTGGTGACGCGTTTTCAGGTCAGGCGGTTCAGGCGCTCGGTCACCGCCAGCAAGACCAGCAACAGCAGTATCAGTGCCGGCATCACCATCGACAGCCCGGCATAGGCCGCCAGCAGACCGCACGCAGCGGGCACGGTGGCACTGCCCACGTAGGACAGGCCCACCTGGCGGCCAATCACCTTGGCGGTCAGGCTGGATGGAAAACGCCGCGCTGTTTCATGCATCATCGACGGATAAATTGGCGCGCAGCCCAGGCCCATCACTATCAGGCCCGGCAAGGACAAAGCGGCGGGTAGCCCGGGCACGGCAAACACCACGGCACCCGCTGTTGCGGTCAGAATGCCCAGCCGGATCAGCCGCCGGTTGCCCAGGCGGTTTGCCACCAGCCCGATCGCAAAACGACCGGCGGTGATGGCGCCGAAGAAGAATGAGACCCACAACCCGGCCGTGGCAGCGCCGATGCCGCGGTTGTTCACCAGAATGCTCGCCGCCCACAAGCCGGTGCCGGCTTCGAAGGCCACATAAAGCAAAAACGCCAGCGGTGCCAGCCAGGTGGCGCGGGTCGAGATCGGTTTGATGGAGGCCTGCTGCGCGTCGCTTTGGCTTGCAGCGGGTGGTTTGGCGTTTTCACGGTGCCACAAGGACAGCGACAGCAGCAGCACCACGGCCAGAGAAAGCTGCAAGGTGGCAATGGTCTGGTAGCCGCTTTGCCAGCCCGCCGCCGCCAGAGATGCACCCATGATCAGCGGCCCCAGTGTGGCACCAATGCCCCAGCAGCCGTGCAACCAGTTCATGTGGCGCGACGAGTAGTGCGCCGCGACAAAATGGTTCAGCCCGGCATCCACCGCCCCGGCACCCAGTCCAAGCGGCACCGCCAGCACCAACAACCAGCCGAAGCCGGGCGCGATCGAAAAGCCCAGCAGCGCCAGTCCGGTCAGAAAGCCACTGATCATCACCACCGGCCCGGTGCCGAGATTCTTCAGTACATAGGCACTGAACAAGGTGCTGATGCCTGAGCTCAAGGTGAGTGTGATGGTCACCAGGCCCACGGCGGCAAGTGGCTGATGCAGGTCCAGCCGCATGGCGGTCCAGGCCACGCCCAGCACACCGTCGGGCAGGCCCAAGGTGACAAACGCCAGATAAATGATGGCCAGCAGGGCCAGGTGCACCAATGGCACCCGTTTCAAGGCTTGCACGTTTCAGACCGCGACCGGTGCCTTGATGGCTGGGTGGCACTGGTAGCCCTGAACCTCGAAGTCCTCGAACTCGTAATCAAAAATACTAGCAGGCTTGCGTTTGATGACAAGGGCTGGGTAGGCAAAAGGTGTACGAGTGAGTTGCAGCGCTACCTGCTCGGCGTGGTTGCTGTAGACGTGGCAATCGCCGCCGGTCCAGATGAAATCGCCCACGTCCAGATCACATTGCTGCGCCACCATGTGCGTCAGCAGTGCATAACTGGCGATGTTGAAAGGCACACCCAGAAAGATGTCGGCGCTGCGCTGGTACAACTGGCAGCTGAGTTTGCCCCGGCCACCCGGCGTGGTGGGTGGGACCACGTAAAACTGGAAAAACGCGTGACAGGGCATCAGCGCCATTTTGTCCAGATCGGCCACGTTCCAGGCGCTGACGATGATGCGGCGGCTGTCCGGGTTGCTCTTCAGGGTGTCGATCACCTGCTGGATCTGGTCGATATGGCCGCCGTCAGGCTTGGGCCAGCTGCGCCATTGCACGCCGTACACCGGGCCCAAATCGCCATCGGGGCGTGCCCATTCGTCCCAGATGGTGCAGCCGCGCTCCTGCAGCCATTTGACGTTGCTGTCGCCGCGCAAAAACCACAGCAACTCCACAATGATGGCGCGCAGGAACACCTTTTTGGTGGTCACCAGCGGAAAGCCTTCATTGAGGTCAAAGCGCATCTGGTAACCAAATACGCTGGTCGTTCCGGTGCCGGTGCGGTCGGCCTTGAACACGCCGGTGTCTTTCACGTGGCGCAAAAATGTTTCGTACTGGGATGAGTCAGGCTTCAATTTCAATAGCCCCCAAAAAGGGTGTCAAGTGCGTTTTGGACAACAAGCTGTTGGGCACTCACGTTGGCAATGGGAGACCTGAGGGAACTGATCGCAACAGCGCCCATTGCGGGGGTATCCATCACCACTGACGTCCCCTCGACTTCAAATTCGGGGTTCAAATCAATAAATTTCGTCGGACAGATGTCCGCGCGCCACAGCGGCACCAAAACGCGTGTCTTGAAGCCTTTGATATGGTCGTTTTGAACATCGAGAAAGTAGGGGACAAACTCTGCATCATGCGGGTCTGGGTTGCGGTAAACATCAAAGCGCGCCATTGTCACCCCCGGCACGTCCATCACCTAGTGATTTTCCCCAGGTGCGATATTTGGCGAGTGGTAAACCGTATGTCGCCACTCGTTCGTTGTAGGCCACCATGGCCTCTTTGTTGTCTTCGTTCCACTTTTCCCAATACCGGCGTTTGACTTCTTCGGCCAGCAGGGTATCCACGGTTTTTGAAATATTCAGGCCCATGTCGCGTGCAGCTTGTAGCACGTTGGCATTGAGTGAGAGGTTGGTGGCCTTCTTGGGGGCGTTGTCAAAATTCAGCATGAAGCGTCTCCATCAACAATGCGCAAAGTATATGTGCATGAATTTTCTGGTCGGATCTGGCATCATCAAAACCCATTGCGCCGGCCTGTTGCCGCCAGACTGAGTCAGACCTCTATCACCCGACCCGGATTCATCAAATTCTGAGGGTCCAGCGCGCGTTTGACAGCGCGCATCAGGTTCAGCGCCACAGGTGATTTGTAGTGCACCAGGTGGTCCACTTTGAGACTGCCCACGCCATGTTCGGCGGAGATGGAGCCACCATGTGCCATCACCGAGTCAAACACCAGCCGGTTGACGGCGGGCTCAAAGTCGCGCAAAAAGGCCGCCGGGTCCATGCCAATGGGGGCTTGCACGTTGTAATGCAGGTTGCCGTCGCCGAGGTGACCGAAATTGACCAGTCGCACGCCGGGAATGGCTTTTTCCAGCAGCGCGTCGGTGGCTTGCACAAACGCTGGGATGCCTGACACCGGGACCGATATATCGTGCTTGATGTTCAGTCCCTCTTCAGACTGCGCCAGCGAAATGCTCTCACGGATATGCCACAGCATTTCGGCTCGGGTGAGGTTTTCGGCGATCACAGCATCACCCACGCAGCCGTCAATCATGGCGGCTTCCAGCAGGCCCTCGAACTGGGTGCGGGCGTGCAGCTCGGATTCATGGTCGGATATTTCCAGCAGCACACAAAACGGCCAGTCGGCAAAGAGCGGTACGCGCAACTGCTTGAAATGCTTGTCCACCAGACTCAACGCAAACTGCCCCATCACTTCAAAGCCGGTCAGACCGGCCCCCAGATGGCGGTGCGCCAGGCCCAGCAGCGTGACGGCAGCCTGCATGGACGGCACTGCCGCCCAAGCGGTAAGCTGCGCTGCTGGCAAGGGGTAGAGCTTCATCGTTGCAGCGGTGATGATGCCCAAGGTGCCTTCCGAGCCAATGAACAGGTCACGCAGGTCGTAGCCGGTGTTGTCCTTGCGCAGGCCGCTCAAGCCCTGCCAGACCTCACCCTGCGCGGTGACCACTTCCAGGCCCAGGCACAACTCACGGGCGTTGCCAAAGCGAAGCACCTGGGTGCCTCCGGCGTTGCTGCCCAGATTGCCACCGAGCGTGCAGGAGCCCTCAGCGGCCAGGCTCAAGGGGAACAAAAAACCCGCTGCGCGGGCAGCTTCCTGCGCGGTTTGCAGGATGCAACCCGCTTCCAGGGTGATCGTCAGGTTGGCAGCATCGACCGCGCGCACCGCGTTCATGCGCTGCAGGCTCAGCACAATTTGCTGACCAGAGTCGTCCGGCGTGGAGCCCACGACCAGCGATGTGTTGCCGCCTTGCGGCACGATGCTCACTGGGTGGTCAGGGTGTTCGGCCCGATGCCGGGCGCAGGCTTTGACCACGTCAGCCACCTCGGTCGTGTTGCCCGGGCGTACCACCGCCAGGGCCTTGCCGTGCGCACGCTTGCGCCAGTCCTGCTCCCAGGCGGTCAAATCCCTGTCGGTGAGCACATGGCTGATGCCGACGATGGACTGGAGTTCAAGCAGCAGGCTTTGCATCGGCCGCAGCCTCCAGGGCGTTGCGTTTCAGGTCACGAAAGCGCCAGCGAATGTGCATGGCGCTGGACGCAAACAGAAGCAGGCACAGCGCGATCTCGATCATGGCCAGATAGTTGCCCGGTGGCCTGTCGCTGTAAGCGCGCACCACGCCCTCGGTGAAATACAGCCACACCAGCAGCGTGACCCAGCGGTGGGTGTACATGCGGTTCTTCAGCAGCCCGATCAGCGGGAAGCACAGCGGCACCACTTTGAGCGCCAGCAATGAGCCGCCGGGGCGCACCGGCGCCAGTACCAGCTCCCAGGCCAGGCCCAGGAGGATCAGGCCCAGCAGGCTGCCGACCGCCAGAATGCGTGTCAGGGCCACCGAAGAAGAGGGCGTGTTTTGGAGGGAAGGGTTGGAGGCATTCATCGGGGTGGCATCATAGCGGCCATGACCGACCTGCACCCTGACCGATCCAGCCAAGCTCTAGCCCTGGAAGCTTTTTTGCGCGACCTGCGCCGTTTCCCCTGGAAAAATACCGCTCACACGCTGCGCGAGCGCTTCCGCGAAGACCGCTTGGGTCTGACCGCCAGCAGCCTGACCTTCACCACCACCATCGCGCTGGTGCCGCTGTTTACCGTGCTGTTGGCGGTGTTTACGGCGTTTCCGATGTTTGCCAAATTCCAGCAAGTGCTGCAGCAATGGCTCATCCAGAGCCTCATCCCGGACAGCATTGCCCGCCAGGTGCTGGGTTACATGACGCAGTTTGCCGGCAAGGCCAGCAGTTTGGGCGGCGTGGGTCTGGGCGCGTTGTTTCTGACCGCCCTGGCGCTGATTTTGACGATTGACCGCACCTTGAACGGCATCTGGCGGGTGCGCAAGCCCCGTCCGCTGGGCCAGCGGGTGCTGGTCTATTGGGCACTGATGACACTGGGGCCGGTGCTGCTGGCGGGGAGCTTGAGCCTGACCTCGTACGCGTTGTCCGTCTCCGCAGGATTGGTGGGTGCCATGCCTGGTGGCCTGCAGTTTTTACTCGACACAATACAGTTTTTGCTGCTTGCCTGGGGCATGGCAGCGCTGTACCACTATGTGCCCAACACGCACGTGCGCTGGACCCACGCCTGGGCGGGCGGCTTGTTTGTGTCGGCCGGGTTTGAGCTGGCTAAACGGGTGCTGGTGCTGTACCTGGCCAAGGTGCCGACCTACTCGGTGCTGTACGGCGCTTTTGCCACGGTGCCGATTTTGCTGGTGTGGTTGTATGTGGCCTGGGTAATTGTGCTCATGGGCGCGGTCATTGCGGCGTATCTGCCGAGCCTGCTGACCGGTGTGCAGCGGCGCGCCCGCGCTCACGGCTGGCAGTTTTTGCTGGCGCTGGAGACCTTGCAGCAACTGGAGCGCGTGCGCCAGAGCCCAGACAAGGGCCTGAGCCTGGAGCAACTGGGTGCCTTGCTGCTGGTGGACCAGTTGCAACTGGAGCCCGTGGTGGAGACCCTGCGGGAACTGGACTGGGTGGGACAGTTGCAGGAGGAACGCCCGGATGCCAACGCCCGACTGGTGCTGCTCGCCGACCCGGACACCACCCTGCTGGCCCCGCTGTTCAATGTCTTGTTGCTGCAATATGAGGCGTCCACCCAGAATTTATGGAAAAATGGCCTCTGGCCCTTGTTGACGTTGCGTCAGGCACTATAAAGTTCATAACACAGAAGGAGACTCTCATGCGCAAGGCAAGTTTGGTTTTAGTCGCGCTGGCCACCCTGCAGGCCACCGCATTTGCGCAGAACGCCACGTTTCAAAGCCCGTCGCTGACGCCTGAAACCGCGCTGGTAGCTGCCAGGGCCGCCATGGAGGCGTGTCGCAAACAGGGCTTTCAGGTATCGGTGGCCGTGGTGGACCGCGCTGGCTTGACACAGGTGCTGCTGCGCGACCGCCTGGCCGGTGCGCACACGCCAACGATTGCCACCGACAAGGCCTGGACCGCCGCGAGCTTTCGCTCCGACACCAGCCTGTTGGCCGGTGAAATGCAGGCTGGCAAGCCGATGAGCGGCTTGAAACAGTCACCGCACGTCATGGCGGTGGCCGGTGGCGTGCTCATCGAGGGCGCCGGCAGCAGCTATGGTGCCATTGGCGTGTCCGGCGCACCTGGTGGCGACTCGGATGAAGGTTGTGCCAAGGCCGGGGTGGCGGCGATTGCGGTGTCGCTCGAGTTCTGAGTCACCGTGCTGGTCATCCATCCGGAATTGAAGGTAGAACGGGCGCTGGCCCCTGTTGAATCAGCGCAGGTAGCTATAAAAGAAGCAGCATCGAATAAATTTCGTGTGCGCACACATGTCCGTGTGCCAACGAACAGACGAGGCCTGAGGCGATGGTTACGCTTGCCTGACGTTCACAGACAGTCCTGTTTGTGGCGATCACGTAACCAAAAGGACTCTTCATGAAAACATCTCTGCGCATCACCACTGGTCTGCTGGCCGTGGCTGCTTCTTTTGCCCTGGCTGCAGGCGCGCAAGCTCAAAGCACCAACAACAAGACATATTCGTCAATGGTCGGTGCCGGTGGCAGTTACTTTGACTTGAATGCTGGCCAATCCGACTTCGCGCAAGATAACGTTGCGCCTTGGGATTCCAGCAACACCGACACCTCCTACAGCGCCCATATCGGCAGTTATTTCAACGACAACGTGGGCATGGAAATCGGCTACACCGACTTTGGCACTGTCAACCGCGCAGGCGGCAGCACCCGCGCCCGTGGCCTGAGCCTGAGCCTGGTCGGCAAATTCCCGTTGTCACCCGCTTTCAATCTGTTGGGCAAGATTGGCACCACCTACAGTGATACCGACACCTCTGCCGACCCGTTGTCACGTGTTGCGACCGGATCTGCCAATGGCTTTGGCTTGTCTTACGGCCTGGGCGTGGAATATGTCTTTACCCCCCAATGGTCAGCCTTGCTGCAATACGAATCCCATGACGTGCAGTTTGCCGGTGACAACACCGATCGCATCGGCGTGACCACCCTGGGTGTGCGTTACCGCTTTTGATGACTGACTGGCTGGGTGGTCAAAAACCTGGTCAGCGCGGCCAGCATCTGCTCAGGCGCCTCGGTCATCTGGTTATGCCCCACGGGCAACTCGATGACCTGGGCGCTTTTGCCATGGGCGCGTGCGGCTTTGATCAGGCTTTGCGCCGCTTTGGGCGGGGTCATCTGGTCAAGCGCACCCAGCACAAACAGCACCGGGCAAGTGATTTGCGCCATCGCTTGCTCACCGTTGGTGTAGCTGTCGCAGGCTTTGAAGCCCCTGTGAAACACGTTGACTTCTGGGTTGCTGGCCAACACGCGCCGCGCCAGGGCCATGGATGCGCCATAGACCCAGGTGCCCGGCCCCAGCGCCGAGGGCGGCGGTGCCAGTGTGCTTCGGGAGAACACGTTGACGAGTTTGATGGCCTGCGCGGGGTTGCTCACGGAGGCCTCCAGCAACGCGGGCGACACCCGCATGGGTGAGGCTGTGCCTACCAGCACCAGGTGGTTAACGCGATCCTTCAGCCTGGCTGCCGCTTCCAGCGCAATCAATGAGCCCCAACTGTGGCCGACCAGCGCAGCGGTATGCACACCAGCTGCATCGAGCAGCGTCGCGATAAAGTCAGCCGCTTCTTCCACCGAGCTTGACGCGTCACCCGCGCTTTTGCAGTGGCCGGGCAGGTCGATGGCCAACACGTTGAAACCGTGGTGTGCCAGGGAACGGCTTTGCAGAATCCAGACACTGTGGTCGTTGAGCACGCCGTGGATGAAAACGACAGTGAGTTTGGTGGCATCAAATGCCTTGCCGCCGGTGTAGCAGTAGGTTTTGGCCTGGTTGACGGTCAGATACATGCTGGGTGTCCTACTGGTTTTATATGAAATATTGGCCTTTGGCCCTTGTATTTTATGGGCTTCTAGCTATGTTAATAATAGTATTCCCACTCTTGGTTTCTGGGCGTTAAGTTTTGAAGGCGGGGGCATTCATGGGCGGGTTGGTGCTGTGGGTGGGCCATGTGGGCTCAGGCAGGGGGCCTCATACGCGCTGCGCTTTGCGAAATCGGCCCCCTGCCTGAGCCCACATGACCTGTGACGGGCGTTGGGATCGCGCGTAAAAAAGACCAGGTCCGGAGCCCAGCGGTCCAGCGTCTCGGTTTCGGCTGTTGAAAGCCCGTGAACTTGAGCGCTTGCCGCAGTGGGTGGGGTATGGGGGCGCGCCGATGTCGCAAAGCGCAGCGCGTCTGAGGCGCGCGCCCGTACCCCACCCACTGCCACCCAAGACGCAAAAAAACCACTGACTTCATGAATTCGGTATTCAGGCAAACCATGACAACCAATCATGGCCGCTCCGCCGCCTTCAACGCCCGCTTCAAGTCGTCAATCAAATCATCCGCATCTTCCAACCCAATCGACAGCCGAATCGTCCCTTGCGTGATGCCGGCCGCCGCCAGCGCCTCGTCACTCATGCGGAAATGCGTGGTGCTGGCCGGGTGGATCACCAGGCTGCGGCAGTCGCCCACATTGGCCAGATGGCTGAAAATTTTGAGGGCTTCGACAAAATTCTTGCCTTGTTCGCGGCTGCCTTTGAGATCAAAACTGAACACAGATCCTGCCCCGTGCGGCAGCAGTTGGGTGGCCAGCGCGTGGCTGGGATGGTTTTCCAGCATCGGGTGGCCAACGCGTGCGACCGAGGGCTGGGCCGCCAGAAAGGCGACCACTTTGTGTGTGTTTTCCATGTGCCGCGCCATACGCAGCGACAGGGTTTCCATGCCCTGCAAGATCAGCCAGGCCGAGTGCGGGCTCAAACAGGCACCAAAGTCCCGCAACCCTTCGCGCCGGGCGCGCAGCAAAAACGCGCCCACCGTCGATTCCTCGCTGAACACCATGTTGTGAAAACCGTCGTAGGCCTGCGTCAGCTCCGGGAATTTGCCTGAACGTTCCCAGTCAAAACTGCCGCCATCCACCACCAGCCCGCCAATCACCGTGCCGTGGCCGCTCAAGAACTTGGTCGCCGAGTGGTAAACCAGATCGGCACCCAGCTCAAAAGGCTTGATTAGCCAGGGCGTGGTCAGGGTGGAGTCGACCAGCAGCGGCACCCCGGCTTCATGCGCAATGGCGCTCACGGTCGGTATGTCCAGCACGTCCAGCCCCGGGTTGCCCACGGTTTCGCCAAAAAGCAGCTTCGTAGTCGGCCGCACCGCCGCACGCCAGCCGTCGATGTCGCCGGGCTTGACAAATGTGGTGTCGATGCCAAAACGGCGCAGCGTGTAGTGCAGCAGGTTCTGGCTGCCGCCATACAGCGCCGTGCTGGCCACGATATGCGAGCCAGCACCCATCAGCGTGGCGATGCTCAGGTGCAGCGCCGCCTGGCCGCTGGCGGTGCTGATGGCCCCGATGCCGCCTTCGAGCGCGCTGATGCGCTGCTCCAGTACCGCATTGGTAGGGTTGCTGATGCGGCTGTACACATGGCCTGCGCGCTCCAGATTAAAGAGCGCCTGGGCGTGGTCGCTGGTCTCGAACACGAACGAGGTGGTCAGGTGGATCGGCACCGCGCGTGCGCCGGTGGCGGGGTCGGGCGCGGCACCTGCGTGCAGGGCCAGGGTGTCAAAACCGGGGTCAGCGTAGCCGGGCATGGGAGTTCCTTGTCTGGAATGGGGCATCAGGAGCCGGTATTTTGCGCTCCCGCAGCTCGGTCATCTGGCGCTCAAAGCTCGCTCAGACCTTGATTTAAGCTAAGGAAAAGCCTTGGGAAACGCGCAGAATGACTCGAAAAGGTGCCACCTTGAAGCAACCCTATCACGCCACGGATGCGACTGCCTCCTTGTCCAGCCGACTGATCCATTTTTTGGAGCGTCAGCCAGGCTGGCGGCTGTGGATCGGATTTTCAGCCGTTTGCCTGCTGACTGTCGAAATGGTCCTTGCTGCAATGGAGCTCGTGCTTAAGGGGGCCATCACCCCCGACTACCTTCTGACCGGTCTGGTCGCCGCAGGTCTGGTGGCACCCGTCGCCTTGGCCGGATTGGTCCGGCTGTTGGAAAACTCCCGTCAATCCAGGGCGCTTGCTGTCGAACTGCAGAGCTTGCGTGATCGCAAATACATGCGTGTTGCCCTGGACGCGGCGCGCATGGTTTTCTGGGAACTCGATCTGGCCAGAGGCACGCTGGCGTTTGACGAATCCCGTTTGCACTGGCTGGGGATGGAACGTTCGGAGGACCTGCACACCGTCGCCGGGTTTTTGAAAAGGATTCATCCGGAAGACCGGGGCCAGCTGGTGAATGCGGATGGTTTTCCGGTCATGCGCCCGGGCGACCCAGGACGTGAATACCGTGTCCTTTTGTCGGACGGCAGTTGGGGCTGGCACCGCGTTGCGGGCCAGGTGGCTGAGAGTGATGCGCAAGGTCGAGCCACCGTGCTAGCCGGTGGCACTGTCAATATTACGGCGCTGAAGCTTGCCGAGTTGGCCCTTCGCGTCAGCGAAGAGAGGGCCAGCCGATTGGCCACCATGCTGCGACTGGTGAGCGACAACGTGCCTGACATGATCTGGGCCAAAGACCTGGACAAGCGCTACCTGTTTGCCAACAAGGCGATGTGTGAGCAACTGCTAGGCGCCGCTTCTCCTGATGAGGTCATCGGCCGCAGTGACCTGTTTTTTGCCCAGCGTGAGCGTGATACGCACCCGGCAAACCCCTTGTGGCACACCTTTGGAGAAGCGTGTCAGGCCACCGATGATGAAACCCTGCGGCGACGCAAAGCGATGCAGTTCGACGAGTCCGGCTTTGTGCGAGGCCAATGGATGGTGCTTGATGCGCACAAAGCGCCTTTGGTCGACGACCATGGACAGCTGATTGGCGTGGTGGGTTCGGCGCGCGATGTCACCGCGCAGCAAGCCGCACAGGACAAACTGCGCCTGGCGGCCCTGGTGCTCGACAACAGCAGCGAGGCCATGCTGGCCACCGATGCCAACAACTGCATCGTCGATGTGAACCCGGCCTTTACCACCCTGACTGGCTACACCCGCGAGGAAGTCATTGGCCGCAACCCAAACCTTCTGAACTCGGGGCGCCAGGGTGCCGACTTCTTCAAGACCATGTGGCAAGAGCTGCATACCCTGGGCCACTGGCAGGGCGAGTTGTGGAACCGGCGCAAAAATGGCGAGGTGTACGCCGAGTGGCTGACCATCAACACGATCTATCATGAAGACGGTTCGGTGCACCGGCGCGTCGCACTCTTCTCGGACGTGACCGAGAAAAAGCTGGCCGAAGAACTCATCTGGCGCCAAGCCAACTTTGACACGCTCACCGGTCTGCCCAACCGGCGCATGTTTCTGGACCGCCTGGAGCAGGGTCTGCTCAAGGCGCAGCGCAGCAGCCAGAAGCTGGCGCTGCTGTATCTGGATCTGGACCATTTCAAGGAGGTCAACGACACCCTGGGCCACGAAACCGGCGATTTGTTGCTGGCAGAGGCGGCGCGGCGTATCACGGGTTGCGTGCGGGCCTCGGATACGGTGGCGCGGCTGGCGGGTGATGAATTCACGGTGATCCTGCCTGAGGTCGACGACCCGGCCCACGTTGAGGTGATAGCGCTCAACATCATTGCCGCGCTGGCCGGGCCCTATGCGCTGGATGGCCGTTCGGCGCTGGTGACGGTCAGCATCGGCATCACCCTTTACCCCGCCGATGCCACCGGGATTGACAAGTTGATGGAAAACGCCGACCAAGCCATGTACGAGGCCAAACGTGCCGGGCGCAACCGCTTGAACTTTTTTACCCGCGCCATCGCCTTGCGAGCCCAGGAGCAGGTGGCGCTGATGGACGACTTGCGCCTGGCTCTGACCAACGGACAACTCACCCTGCATTACCAGCCCATCGTCGATCTGCGAACCGGCGAGTTGCACCAAGTGGAGGCTTTGCTGCGCTGGCACCACCCGCAGCGTGGCTGGGTGGGACCGGCCGAGTTCATACCTCTGGCAGAAGACTGCGGTTTGATCCACCCGCTGGTTGATTGGGTGTTTGCCCAGGCCATGACCCAGGCGCGGCATTGGTCGCGGGCGATGCGCCAGCAGTTCAAAATTTCGCTGAATATCTCGCCCCTGCAGTTGTTGCAGGCACAAGCGAACCGCTCGGGCTGGCGCGGGCAGCTCGCCTCTGGCGGCATGCGTGGTGAAAGGTTTGTCATCGAAATCTCTGAAAACCTGCTGCAGGATGAATCACCACTTGTTCAAGAGCAACTCCAGGCGTTTCGGGACGCGGGCATCGGTGTGTCTGTGGGGCAAGAGGGTGCGGGCTTCACCACTTTCCTGGCGTTGAAGAAGCGCGCGGTCGACTACTTCAAGATTGAAAAAACCACCATTCACAATCTGGCACCAGATTCCGACGCGTTGGCCATGGCGCACGCGCTGGTGGTGATGGCGCACCATCTGCACCTGAAAGTGATCGCCGAGGGAGTGGAAACCCTGCAGCAGCATCACCTATTACGAGAAATCGGCTGCGACCTGGCGCAGGGCTTTTTCTACGCCAAACCCATGCCCGCGGATGAGATCGAGACCCTGTTTGCCAGTGGCGCTTGCGTGAACCTGCCAGCTGACACCCTGGTGGGTGGCGGTAGCCGAGCGCAGGACCAAGCCGAGGCGATGGTTTGACAATGGTAGTATTTTCTAATCCAGGTATGAGCCTGAAGGACAGTGCAATCGTGAGTTGCTGCCGGGTGTCTTGATCTTGTTGAAACCAGAAGTTTAAGGTGTCTGACTTCTGGACTTGGATTCTTTATCTATTGGCCCCTGCCAGG
>CAIVHU010000156.1 GCA_903905735.1 uncultured beta proteobacterium | reverse complement strand
GCGCATGACAAGGCCCTGGGCCTCTTGCTAGCCGACTTGACTGACCAAACGTTCTGTCACCCGGAAACCGGAGCCAAAATGATCTTTCGCTTGGTCTGATGTGCCGTTGACGGTTCCTTGCGGATCAGGAAATTTGAAATGGATGTTGATCAAATTGTGGCTAATTGGATGGCAGAGGAAGAGGAAGCATGTGCACACCTGATCGCACCAGATATTGCTACGAAAGAGCAGCTCGCCGGTCTCTCTGGCATGGAATTCTTCGAGGGAATACGGGCAGGTAAACTGCCCCCCGCCCCAATCGGGGAAACTCTTGATTTTGTAGCGATTCGCATTGAGCCTGGCTCAGTGGTTTTCCAAGGTCGACCGCAGCGCAGGCATTACAACCCCTTGGGCACGGTTCATGGCGGATGGTTTGCCACATTGCTCGACACGGCGGTAGGATGTGCCGTACATTCGACCTTGCAGGCAGGCAAAGGCTTCACCACGCTGGAGTTGAAGGTCAATATGGTGCGTGCTTTGACCGATAAAGTTCCCGTGATCCGGGCAGAAGGCAAATTGGTTCATGCTGGCCGTCAGGTTGCCACAGCCGAGGGACGGATCGTTGGACCGGATGGCAAGCTGTACGCCCACGCCACCACTACGTGCCTCATATTCGATCATCCAGAATTGAATAGCAAAAGGGTTCCAGGGACAACTACCGTTTTGAAGCAATAGGCGGTATGCCGCAGCGGATTGCCGCCAATCGGTCAGGACTACAACGGGGCGTTGGCCATGGCAAGGTTGATTTTTCGATTTGCGCCGCTTAACACTCCAGTATCATTTTTCATGCTAAATGTCCTCCTTGTAGAAGGTAATCAAATGGCAGTCAGCTATGGGGCGCCACTCTCCAATGTCGGGACCTGGTCAACAAGAGACGATCACTATGCAGATGGGGCATCCTGACTGCAGTCATTCACTACAAGGCAACGCCGATTCCTGGATGCCGGCTATCTGGCGCTGACTTCGGCTGCCGCGACTTCAGTTGGGCTAAAAGTGCAAACTGCCACCGGTAATCTTGCAAGTCATGGCATGAAAGGTGGTACGACAGGCGAACCAATTTCCAGCAACCTGCAACGACAGGCGAATCGACAGGCGAAGCAAAATGCAACGACAGGCGTTCTGACAGGCGAATCAATTCAACAGCAGCATGGAAGTGACCGGCCTTAGGCGTGTGCTTATTCGCAGCGGAGCCTCCCAACTGCGTGAATGGCCACGACAGGCGTGCTGACAGTCGAATCAATTTCCAGCAGCCTGCAACGACAGGCGAATCGACAGGCGAACCAAAACGCAACGACATGTGTCCCGACAGGCGAATCAATTCACCAGTAGCGCGAGAGTGACAGAAACTCACTGTGCAGGGTAAGGGCCTTGTGCCCACGTCTTTTGCGTCGCAAAAAACTTGGCATCGGCCCCTTGCTCAGGGCGTTGCCCCGAGACCCCATGCAAGCCGCCGTGTCGCGCTTCGCTTGACTCATCAATGTCTCGTGTGTTGGAAACCATGTTGTCGATGGCCAGCCCGACAAGGTGCGAGTGGCCCGCAATACGGGCAGGGAATTGGTGCAAAGGAAGAACAAGAATGAATGAGTGAATAAATCAACTCCATCCTATAGAACTGCCCCCACTTTGCCTCCACAACGCCCCCTGACTGCCCCCAGTCCCAAATCAGCCTCTAACCCGCATGGATGCTGGGTTTTTCCCGTTTGCCCCCACTGCCCCGACGACTTCGGCCGGTAGCAGCCGGGTTGCGTGGCAAAAACCTACCGCGCGTGACTATCAGGCGGACCGCTGGGGCATCTTCAATACCTTGCCTGTTAAGCGGGCGTCCAGATAGTCAGCCCACCACTGCATCAGCCTTACCCGTTCCTCCATGTAGGCGCTTCGGTGGTAAGCGGCCCGGACTTCGTTGGCTTCCTTGTGAGCGAGCTGGCGCTCAATCACGTCAGGATTCCAGCCGCATTCATTGGCAACTGTGGAAAACAGCGCCCGGAAACCATGCGCCGTTGCCGTGTTTTTGTAGCCCATGCGTGCCAGTGCCGAATTGAAGGTGTTTTCACTCAGGGGTTTGGATGGGTAGCTCGGGCTGGGGAACACCAGTTCACGGCCGCCGCTCAGGGCTTGCATGGTGCGCAGCACGTCGACCGCTTGGCTTGAAAGTGGCACCAGATGTTCGTTGCGCATCTTCATTCGCTCGGCCGGGATGATCCACACAGCCGCGTCAAGGTCGAATTCTGCCCAGCGTGCGCCGCGCGTTTCGCCGGGCCTGGTAGCGGTCAGGATCAGCAGCCGCAGGGCGTGTGCCGTACTGGGGTCGCCGTCATAGGCGGCCAACTTGGGCAGGAATTTGGGCAGTTCTTTGTCTGACATGGCAGCCCGGTGTTGGACTTGCCGGGGTTGGAGAATTTCAGACGGCACCAGATCAAGCATCTGATTAGCGTCGATGCGCTCATGGATCACTGCCCACCGGTAAACCGCTTTTACCCTTTGCAACACCCTGCCCGCCTGGTCGCTGGCACCGCGCTTTTCTATGACTTTGACGGCTGCCATAACTTCGCCGGGCTTGATCGATGCCAGCGGGCGAGAACCCAGCTTTTTGAAAATGTCGTTCTCAAGGGATGCACGGATGCGCCCGACGGTTTCAACGTCCCAGCGGGCGGCCTGGTGCT
>CAIVHU010000155.1 GCA_903905735.1 uncultured beta proteobacterium | reverse complement strand
CGTATTGAGTCTTTCACAACAGGTGTTTTGCCTCGCGGTCCACCGAACAAGGCATCATGAATGACCACCCGATACTGAACACTGACGCCTCTCAATTCCCAGCCATGGGAACGGTGCGGATTGCTTTGCCTGTTCATGGTCGACACCATTGGGGTCAACTCGACACGATGGTTTGGCAATGGTTGACGCCCACTTCTCAGCAACTACACCGCTGTCAAACCGCACGTCAGCGCACTACGCAATCTGAAGTTTCATCGGAGTTACCGTCTGGGCCGCTACATTGATCAGGCAACCACCTATTCAATACCCATAGCACGCCACCAGCTCACGGGCGGTTTAGTCCAACGGGATCTTTAGCCTACCAGCTGCGGAAAAACCGCCTCAGCGTTGATCAGCGTCTGCGCGCCGCAGCCGCCAGGCTAAAGACGCTCTGCATTATGTCCTCAAGTCCATAGGTTGGAGACCACGGCGCTCTATACCCAGGTGGCCACCGAAGTGCTCAGGGAGGTGATCAACCCACTGGAAACACTGCCGACGAAGTAGGTCACTTCCATGGGGCCTGGTGCCCTGGAGGTGGCGGACATCTTCCGCGTCCACGGGCCAGCCTTTCGTCTGGCGCAGCGCTCCCACCTGAGCCTGGGTCAGCTCAAGGTCATGACAGCCATCGAGCAGTGCCGCACAGCGGCACTGGGGGGACATGTTTTGCGCTGTCCGGACTGCCAGCACGATCAGGTGTCCTACAACTCCTGTCGCAATCGGCATTGCCCCAAGTGCCAATCCCATGCGGCCAAGCGTTGGCTAGAAGCCCGGCAGGCCGATCTCTTGCCGGTGGACTACTACCATGTGGTCTTCACACTGCCAGCGCCCATCAGCGACATCGCGTACTACAACAAGGCCGTGGTCTACGGCTTGTTGTTTGAGATTGCAGCCGAAACGCTGGTTTCCACCGGATTCGCCACTTTGGCTTGATTGCAAACAACGGGCGCAAGGAGAAGCTCGCTCTTGCGCGTGAACTCTTGGGCGTGGTCACTGCCGTTCCAGTCCAGGCTAAAGATGCCCATGCAGCAAGCGAAGAACCAGTGCGGCCCAACTTCATCTGCACGCACTGCGGCGCGCAGATGATTGTTGTGGAATCGTTCGTGCGCGCTCAGTCGATACGTGCGCCACCGTTAGCGCGGCGTGGTCTGTGACCACGCGCGGGCCAGGATGCCTATACATGCCATTGACGCAACCATTTGGTACGTCTTGTGGAAGCGGCTTGCCTGTTGCTGCACCAGTGGCTCTTTATGCGCTACCGAGCACTGCCAAATGGCGGCAAATTGGCCCAAGGCGAAAGCGTCCTGGCAAATTGCCGGGCCGCGTTGCGCATCTCTCTGACTGGGTTGGCGTCTCTGGCAACTTCAAATCACCATAGCTCTATAACGATTCGGTTTGCCCGCAGGTTGCCGATAGCCCCGCGGTTTCCTCCCTCGTGGCTTGTACGACGCCCGCCCTCGGGCTCGGGTTGGGTCGCGGCGCTCACTGGTTGCGGGCGGGCATCCTACAACCCTTAACAGGAACGGTCACTCGCGACAGGCAACTTTCGAGCTGTCCAGATTAGATTTGGTCAGAAGTTGCAGGGGGCGTTCAGCACCAAACGAACAACCAATATGCATTTGTACCAACGCCTTATGGTTGTCGAGCTGTCATTGAGTGTTCAACCACCTTTTGCAGAAATGGGATTCCGATTTCGCCAGCCAGCAATCGGGCAGCCTCTCCACTTTCAGTTTCCCCAAGTGCAGACCGGTGTAATAACGCACGAACTGTGAGTTCACGCATGCCACTTCTGGCTGCCAGCATCTGCAACTCGTCAATCCAGGCGGGTGCCTGTGGCATCTTGTTGATCACTGCCAGCTCGCACAGAGACTCAAGGGCATACGCCTTGCCCCAAAGATAGCCGTCGGGCAGACGCGTACTGCGCACAATGGCATCCAGGAAGATTTCGACAGCGGATTGAGGTTGTCCACGCGCACTTGCCACACGTCCCAGGCCTCTTCCCGCAATGCCCTCCCAGCAAGGGTCACCCAGCTGACAGCCGAGCGCAAAGGCGTGCTCGAAACGTTCAGCCGCATCATCGACCTGTCCAAGCAGCATATCGACTTCACCTCGCAACGATTGAGGCCATGGCAGAAACGCGGTCCACAGCTGCCTGGCTATGCTGATAGATTGATCAAGCACTCTGGCGGCTTCCATGAAGTCGCCTTGCAACATCAGGGAGCGACCCAGCATGGACAGGGCGTAGGCCACCTGTTTTGAATCTCCCAATGCCTGCGCTTCCTCCTTGGCTTGGCTGAGTATGTTTATCGACTGACCGTAATGCGCGGTATCACTGAGCACGGAGCCGTGCACGATGGCGATTCGGGCTTGTTCAGCACGGTCTTGCACCGCCAGCTTGGCTGCCTGTTGCAAAAGCACATGGGCGCGGTCATAACGGCCCCGCAGAAATTCCACATAACCGAGTTCCCGACAGGCCGCTGCTGCGTGGGGGGACAGTTCACCGTCTCCAACGGCGAGCGCTTCATGCAAAGCGGTGGCACCTTCTTCATCACGGCCGCGCGCCGCATGCACCAATGCACCGCCCAACGCCACCAGCGCGCGTGCGCGCAGTGTTTTGTCACCCGTTGAATCAGCCTCCATGACCGCGCGCCGTAGGCACTGCAGACCGGCATCCAGCGCGCCCGCGCCAATGGCAGCTTCTCCGGCCTCAATCTGAGCTACCACCGATGCCCGTCCAACCACGGGTCGTGCCGTCGGGTTAGCCGTCACTGTGCGCATGGCGGCCTCCAGCGTCGCACCAGGTTTTACACCCAACTCGCGCAAAAATAGCTCTCGGCACGCTGCCACCTGACGCGCCGCACCTACACCGTCACCGGCGGCGGCAAGACAGCGAACCAACAGTGCCTGGTAGTTTTCATCCAATGGATTCTGTCGGACAAGGCGACCCGCAAGATCGGCAGCCTCGTCCCGCGCTCCCATCGCCAAGCGAGCCAGGGCAGCCTCACGCAGAACTGCTTCTGAAGTGGCCTGAAGGTGTCTGCGCTCCGTTGCCAGCCAAACATCAAACACTGGGCACGCTGAGAAGTTCAGAGCACCCAGCAATTCCTGGTCCAAACCAGGCACTTGGAGCGCTTCGGCCCATGTCCCATGGGCGACGACGTTGATGTCCACATAGGTCATGGGCACCAGTTGCAAATCCAGCAGGTCACCGCGCATCCCTGAGGACCCAAGCAAGCGCCTGAGTTCACTCAGGTTCCAGCGCAGGACAGCCAATGGATCATCAGCCTCCGCAAAAAGCATCTCTGCCAATTGCTTTCGGCTCACCGGGCGGTGACTGCAAATCAGGAATGCGAGCAAGCCCCATACCTTTTGCCCGCGAGGCGCAGGCAACTCCTGGCCGTCAAATACAACCCGTGGCACGCCGAGAAGGTGGATGGCAAGACCCATCAGTCAATTGTCTCTCAGGGCCTGCTTTTTGACACCCTAAGCTTCGGCAGTGGTCGGGTCAATCATGGACATTACCTTTGAGACGCTGTTGGCCGGGAAGCCACCACGGCGCGCGTGCTCCCTGACCAACTCCTCATTTGCTGCGTTATAGATGCAGTAGATCTTGTCTCCCGTCACATAGCTTTGAACCCATTGGACATCAGGTCCGAGTTCCTGCAAAACGCTGCAGGATTTCTGGGAAATGGCCTGGAGCTCAGGGGCTTTGGTAGCACCGATGCCAGGAATAGCACGTTCGATTACAAACTTGGGCATGATGGGTTCCTTTGAGGTTGAGTGGGCCCTGAAGGTAAGTCACTGGCGTGTGAGCCAGCGTGTGAGAACGGCGACATTTAAAAAAATGTTGAGGCTGACTGCAGATCAATGACACAAGATGCCTGCGAAGGATGTACAGAACGCTCTACGAAAGCATTAACCCTACCTGCGTATCAACCAACTTTGTCGATGCCGCCCCCTTTGACATTTCGGAGTCGAATCTCATCGGTGGCTGGTCACGCTTGTAGGCATCCCTCGGCCACGATCCCGCAATTGGCGGGCCCGTCAATCAGCGAGGAGACACACATGGCTTACGGCATTGTTCATCACTTCCCTGGCGGTACCCAGGCGCAGTACGAGGCATCCATCGCAGCGGTGCATCCCGGCAGAGACATTCCACCCAAGGGACAGGTTTTCCACGCTGCGGGCCCGTCTGAAGGTGGCTGGACCATCATGGTTGTTCACGACTCCAAGCAGAGTTGGGAAAAATTTCGCGACGAGATGCTGATGCCCCGATTGCGGCAGGGCATCGCTGGCGGGTTTGCCACCCCACCCCAAGAGACAAGCTTTGAAGTCCACCAACTGCTGCACTAGCAGTTGGCTTCGCACACCTCGCCCGCTGGTCGACAAAGCCGGTGGCTTGCCTCAACCCGAATATGGAATGGATGGACCCCATGAAGCGAGATGTCATCATCACGAACAGCGCCCAGGTAACCCCGTTGAAGGTTTTCGGGGAAAAGATCACCATCCTCGCCAGCCACAGCCAAACTGGGGGCTACGAGGTCTACCAGCACGATGCACCCGAGGGCGTCGGCCCTCCGCCTCACTCCCATCCCTGGGACGAAGCCTTCTATGTCGTTGACGGCGCGGTCAATTTTGTCTGTGGCGATGTTGCCAAGACGGTTGAAGCAGGCGGTTTTGTTCACGTTCCGGCGGGGACCGTTCACACGTTCCGGTACGCCAGTCCGACCGCGCGCGTGTTGGGGATCACTTCTGGCAGCGGAGCGACTGTCATGTTTACCGCGCTGGACCACGAATGCGGTCTGACTCCTGATATGGACACGGCTCTGGCGGTACTGCAACGCCACGATGTTGACGTGGCCATGCAGCCAGCCTAGTTTTGCCGCAAATGGAACTTGCTGCTATTGGTCGAGCTCAGTTTGGTCTGCGGATATTCCTGGGTCAACAGGTCAAGTTGAAGTCCTGCAATATCACCACCATCAAGGCACATCCCACGGGAGAGGTGAACGCCACCCCCGTCGCCAAACCCGCCGAAATGATAGAGAGAAGGCGGTTTACGCGGTCATTGCCCGTACTGGACATTCTTGAAGGTGATGGTAGCGATGCTGACTGGGACACTTGGGTCAAACTCTCTCAGGGCCAGGCCTGCTCCTGAGCGGGCCGCATTAAGATAATGGGTGCCAAACGGGGTTTTCTTGTTTTCATCATCGCCTGAACCTGCCAACTTGCCAGAGAAAATTGTCAACCTGCATCGCAGCGTAACCTGCCGTTTGCCAATGGTCGGCATTGTGGAAGCAATTTGGAGGTAAGTCACCGTAAATAAATAAACCTATTAACTTATGAGGATTTGTGCTATTCTTTGTGGAGCATGAATTCACACTCTGAACTGCAGAAGAAATTCGCCTCCGTGTGGCCGCTTCTTGATGAGCGAACACGCCGCCTCCTTG
>CAIVHU010000154.1 GCA_903905735.1 uncultured beta proteobacterium | reverse complement strand
TCGACCACGGGAGCCGGCGTCACACGCTGCTGCCAAGAGCATTTGGGCAGTGGTAGATGCAGCAACTTGTGCGCACCACCCTTGAAGCGAATTTGCAGGATGATCTTGTCGTCACGATTCAAAGTCACGTCCTCCAACAGCAATCTGACCATGCGTTTACGATCACGATCAAGCGTACCCGGATCGTTCCATAGGCGTGGGAAGTCGCACGCCAACTGCAGTATTGCCTTGCGCTGCTCTTCGGTCAATAGGCGGGCGTCTTCGTCTCTGCGACGGGTGTACTCCTCGCGTGCCTCACCCAATGCGCGCAGCTTCTCATTCCAATTCGCCTCCAAAGAGTCGGCTACCAGTCGGTTGTCTGGATCAACGCGCATGTATCGTCTCTGCGCCAGTTCGCATTCGTACTGTGCGCGTTCAACGTGGGCATGGCGCATACGGTCGGCCTCCTCAAAGCGAGACTGCAGCTCCTGTTGAACGACCAGCGTCACCTCGAGTGCGACCGGATTGACGGCCTCGATGAGCAGCGCTGCGACGGCTTGATCAATGCTGGTTCCAGGGACGCGTTGGCACACTGATTGACCGTGCTTGATGCGTTCGCGTTGGCAGACGTAGTCGGGACACAGCTGGCCATGACGGTCGTGATAGCGAACCGTCATGCGTTGACCACAGCGCCCACACAAGACCATTCCTTGTAGCAACGCAGGGCCCTCGCGTGGTGGTCCGTTGAGTCGATCGGAGCCCAACGCCTGCGCGCTGGCGTGCAGGCGTTGCTGGTTGAGCTCGAACTCGTCCCAAGAAATATACCCCGTGTGGTTGCCCGGGATCAACGTGACCCATTCATCGCGGGGCATTCGACGCAGCCGGGTGAGGCCATCAATGGTCCTGACCGTGTGGCACCGTCCGTAGACAAAAGCGCCGGCGTATCTGGGGTTGTGCAACACACGAAGCACTTGGTCATGAGCCAGGTTGCCCCACAGCAACTCGCCCTTGTGGGGTCCCTTGGAGCAGCGCCGCGGGAATGCCAACTTCTCGTTGCGCGCAGCGTTCACGGTGGCGCAGGCTGAGCCGGTGCGGGCAAACGCGGCGAATAGCCACCTCAGGCAATGCTGGACTTGCAGATCAGGATCAAGCACGAGCGTGCCATCGCTGGTGTAGACCAACCCAACGGGCGGGCGCATCTCCAACTCGCCGCGGCGCGCCTTGTTCAATATCCCACCCTGCAGGCGTGCCCGCAGCACATGCAGTTCAGCTTCGCTCATGGTGCCCTTCAGGCCGAGTAGTAATCGGTCGTTGAAATGTGCAGGGTCATAGACGCCATCCTCGTCGCAGATAAGCGTGGAGGTGAGCGCGCACATCTCCAGCAACCGATGCCAGTCCATGGAATTGCGTGCCAGGCGCGACACCTCTAAGCCCAGCACGATGCCGGCGCGACCCATACCGACTTCGGTGACCAGACGCTGGAATCCTTCGCGATCCGTTGCGGCGCCGGACTGGCCGAGGTCAGTATCGATGACTATGACACGATCTTCTGCCCAGCCAAGTGCCACGGCGCGTTGGCGTAAACCGTACTGCCGCTTTGTGCTCTCGGTGTTCTCGAACACTTGGCGCAGGGTCGACTGGCGGACATAGAGGTAGGCATCGCGTTTGAGGTGACTAGCCTGCACCTTCTGATGCTGATCATTCATCATACGAGGGCCTCCTGTCGATTGAACAAAACCATATTGACCAGGAGCCCCATGGATCCGGTCACTTTCAACCCCGAACGTGACCCAGTCATTGAGGAGCACCTTTCAGAAACGCTAATTCGGCCGTTGGCTGCGTAAATTAGGGGGCAAATACCTCGACGCGCGCCGAACCTCTATGCGCCCTTAACAAACGCAGACAGCCGTGTGTCATAGACCCTGATGTGGTTGAGCAACCAGTCTGACAGAAAAGATGTCCACTGCAAGGTGTCCAGTATGTCATTTGCGATCTGCGCTTCAATTTCGCTGAGCTTGGTGAGTAACTCTCGGTGCTGCTGAAGGTGGCTGTCAATGTCGGGGTATTGAATCTCCCGCATCAACGGCTCCTCGTACTTCAAATGTTCCCGCGTGTACTGGTTCATCATCACTTCACAATACAGAAGACTCTCCCGGTCGGTCGCTTCCAGAAAGCTGTTGATGCGGGCGAACCAGACCTTGTGCTGGGCATCAATCGCAGCATTGCCGATCTTGTAACTGTCTTTCCATTCAATAGTCATGCGATGGAGTTTAGTTATGGTGAAGCCTTGCCGCTGGCAACAACCTGAGGATGCGTGGCGTAAGCAATCGAGCGAAAAGGTGGTTTTACTTCACCTTAGTCTCAATCTGCAACGCCTTTGGCAGACGTTCCAAGTGCAGTGCCCCTAATGTGGTCGTGGTTGAAAAACCGTCTACTTTTATTCAATTTGCATTCTGCGAATATGTTGAGTGACACCTAGCAAAGCCTAATTTCCGGTCTTGCAATCACCCCCGAAAGGAAAAACTATGTTCAGTCAATCCAGTGCCAAGTGCAAACGGTCTGTTGTCGCAGCCTTGCTGACTTTAGTCGGTTTCACAAACATCGCCTACGCCGATGTAGTCACCTTAACTGGAACGTTAGCTGCCGGCCCCAACGTCGTCAGCGAGGGCATGGGAACGGTCGACGCAACGTTTAACACCGAAACCAATGAATTGAAATGGAAGGTGGTCTATTCAGGTCTCAGTGGTCCAGCTGGGGCTGCCCATTTTCACGGCCCCGCTGAGCCTGGTCAAAATGCCGGGGTTGTCTTGGGATTCAAAGGCAGCGTGGAAAGTCCCATCACGGGGGACGCC
>CAIVHU010000153.1 GCA_903905735.1 uncultured beta proteobacterium | reverse complement strand
TTGATCAAGACGATGATTGCCAATGTTCAGCAGGCCATTGCCTATGTAAAACGGTCTGCGGAGCAGTTGCCGAAAATTGACCGCTGGCACATCCTGCTGGGCTACATCTGCGAGCGAATCACACATCAATCCATCTTGCCGTCCCCGCCGCCAGCACTGGCGGGTGGCGGATGACTGCGGTTTTTAGGATCAGAAAGGGCAACGCCTGGGTGCGCCGCTTGCTATGCGAGTTTGGGCAAGCGGCCGGGCGCAGTCGTTGTGCGCTCAAGGACAAATTCCAGGCGCTCAACGTGCGCAAGGGCCATAAACGCTCAATCGTGGCGCTGGGGCACAAGATGCTGCGCACGATTTACGCCATGCTGAGCAAGAACACCCACTATGTGGACAAAACCGTGGACTACGAGGCCTTGATGGTGGCACGCAACGCGCCGCGCTGGCTACAGATGCTGGTCAAACATGGGTTCGTTCCAGCACCCGCCTGATCTGATCCGCAATTAGCTTCTTTGGCAATTGGCCGTCGCTGGGCCAGGCATCAGCTCGTCCGTAGCTACGTTTCTTTCACGTTAAGATTCCTTCAGTGCTTTTGGACTCAACGGCATGACCGATCAAAGCATCCCTGTAGAGGTAAATTTCTGAAGACTAGCGGAAATAGGGAGCGCTTTGGCTAAGCTTGAGCATATTCAACAACGCCATTATGCAGTGGAATATTCTCTCCTGACCAACTGCGAAGCACTCACGCAATGTTGCGCTGCTCTTGCAATCGAGTTGTTAAATGAAGAGGCAGACGTCTGATTCGCCGGCAAACTTCATGAACGTAGCGGCACCACCGTACTCCACGTCCTTGATGAACTCGCTGGTTTCAAACTCGAACAGATCCACCGTCATTTGGCAGGCCACAAACTTGACATCCGATTCAAGGCAGATATCACGCAACTCTTGAAGCGAGGCGACGCCTTTAGATTTCATCTTGTTCTTCATCATCATGGTTGCCATGGACTCCATGCCAGGCAGCATTTGCACCATGACCGGCATCGGCACGGGCATTGGCATAGCGGGATTAGCCAATGGACTGATCTTGATGTCATCCAGGCTTTTACGCAGCAACTGCAGGCCGTAGAAGGTAAAGAAAATCTGTACATCCCAACCCAGCGCGGCGGCAGTCGACGCCAAGATGAATGGGGGATAAGCCATGTCCAGCGTGCCTTTGGTCGCGATGAGCGCCATTTTTTTTGCTGCCATGTGTTGGTTGCTCCGTAAGGTGGCGGGGTGCGCAGTGGCTGTCAGGCTTTCTTGATATAGAAAACGAATTTGCCGTTCTCGTTGACCTGTTCAAGCAGCGCATTGCCAGTCTGATCGGCAAACGCAGCCATATCGCGCAATGAGCCGGGATCAGTGGAAATCACTCGCAGAACCTGCCCTGAGGGCATATCAGACAACGCCTTTTTGGTCTTTACGATAGGCAACGGGCACGACATGCCTGACGCATCAAATTCTTTGCTGAATTCCACGCTTATCTCCGTTGGCTGTCGAGCACAGCCGGTTGTGAATATGGAAATGTCAAACAAGACACCGACTCAACACCACTTTGCCTGTGAGCCAGTCGCATCGTTTGATTCTTAATCAGGTCATTAGGCACGTCTATAACCGAAAATGGGAACGCCGAATAATCCATAGAGACGCTATTGTGCCATATGAAACGAGCAGTCGAGGGAGCGAAAGACTCTGAACCCAGGCTGCCGCGAATTGAACCTTCCCCTGTTTGACCTAGCGCTTAGCCGCTTCATTGCGCAGCCTCCACCTGCGTGCCGCCTGCTAGTAGTTCGTTCCATGCCTATCCGGTTGACACAGGTTGTTCTGAAATTGATTCCCTCATCGCGCCCGCGACGCGTTCCAAGCCTCCGACTTTGGCCAACTCGCCGGGAGAAGGTGCTGAAAGTTCAAGATTGGCCGTCCAGAGCCCAACATGCGCAGATTCTTCCATGGACTGAACTTTCAACCTGTGCCGACCGGATAG
>CAIVHU010000152.1 GCA_903905735.1 uncultured beta proteobacterium | reverse complement strand
CCTGGCAGGGGCCAATAGATAAAGAATCCAAGTCCAGAAGTCAGACACCTTAAACTTCTGGTTTCAACAAGATCAAGACACCCGGCAGCAACTCACGATTGCACTGTCCTTCAGGCTCATACCTGGATTAGAAAATACTGGATTCATGCGGGTTAGCGGGCTAACTTCGGGTGCGGCCCCGGCACCAACAGATTTTCGCGACAAGCCTGCTACTGTCTCAGTAGCAGGCTTTTTTGTTTTCCGTCGCTCCAGCGCGTTGGTACTGTGTCGCCAACAGTTCACACCAGGACTACTCTATTCATATCTATCTACACTTATTGAATAAGGGCTACAGGCCGATTTGGCACTTAACCGAGCTTGCCAGCCAATTGCAGCGAAGCACGCAGGGTGTCGTTGATGCGGGTCTGCCAGCCGTCACCGGTGGCACGCAGCGCCCTGAGCACATCAGCATCGAGCCGGATCTTGACCGGTTCTTTGGTCACCAGGGCTTTAGGGCGGTCACGCAGCATGGTTCGCCCTGCCTGTTCGCCAAACAACTGAGGCAGCACCTCGGATGCCGGGCGGACGCGGGCAAAATCTTCCGCCGTCCAATCGGGGTTGTCTTGGTCAATGAGTTCGGGGTTGGGCAACTTTTTCATAACGTTTCACCTCTCTGGCGTTGGCCTTGCGGCAACTGATCACGCTGATACCAAGCCTGCTACGACCCAAGCAACCCTTGCACCACCGTCGGGTAACGCAGTCTCAATCGCAACTCCTTTTTCAACCGCGTGTTGTCCATCCGCCGTGACTCGCTCATGAAACTCAGCAGCGCCAGCGGCAGGCGCTGCTGCGCCTCGGCGCGGGTCAGGCGCTCGGGGTGTGGCAGGCCGTACAGGTCAGCGGCCAGTTCAAAGTAATCGGCCATCTTCAGGCAGGTGTCGTCATTGGCGTTGTAGATGCGCTGCGGCGCGCCACGCCACAGCGCCGCCACGCAGGCGCGCGCCAGGTCGTCGGCGTGGATGTGGTTGGTGTAAACATCGTCTTCGGCACACAACAAGGGCGTGCCACGCAGCAAGCGCTCGCGCGGTGTACCACCCACGCGGTTCGGTGCGTAAATGCCCGGGATGCGCAGAATGGCGCTGGGCACACGCGTGACGCGGGCAAAGTGGCGCACCTGGCTTTCTGCATCAATTCGCCTCTTGGCCCTTGTCGTATACGGGCTGACAGCTCTTATTTCAGTAGCTATTTCACCTTGCAAGTCGCCATAAACACCGCTGGTGGAGCCATACACCAGTGACTCTGGCTGGCTACGCAGGCGCAGCACGCGCATCAGCGCCTGGGTGCGCGGGTCGGTTTGACTCGTCTCAGGCGGCGGTGCCAGGTGCACCACACGCGTGGCCAGGCCACTGAGCCGGCGAAGTGATGCCGGTGCGTCCAGATTGCCCAGCAGCGGCGTGATGCCCCGGTCGCGCAAGACCTGCACACGCGCTGCGCTGGAGGTGAGCGCCAGCAGGCGCACCCGGCCACGCAGCAGGCCGGCCACGCGCAGGCCGATGTCGCCGCAACCCACCAGCAGCACACGTTCGCGCCGAAAACGCGCGGGCAAGCTGCCAGGGCGGGTGGCATACAAAAGGGGATGAGGGCTTTTCAATGCGGGCAAAATGCGGTCCTTCCAGTTTGAATCCAGTGCCTAGGATAACGACAACATGAACCCCGCAGCCACCTCTTGTGCCCCTTTTCAGATCACCATCGAACCCAGCCAGCGAACATTTGCCGTCATGGAGGGCGAAACCCTGCTGGCGGGCGGCATCCGGGCAGGTATCAACCTGCCCTATGGCTGCAAGGACGGGGCTTGCGGTTCCTGCAAATGCAAAAAACTCAGCGGCACCGTGGTGCACAGCGCGCACCAGGCCAAAGCCCTGAGCGAGGACGAGGCGGCGCAAGGTTTTGTTCTGACTTGCTGCGCCACCCCGACCAGCGACGTGGTGCTGGAATCACGCCAGGTCACCGCCGAAGGGGCCTACCCCATCAAGAAGATGCCGACCCGCGTCAACCTGATCGAGAAGAAGTCTGACGATGTGATCAGGATGCTGTTGCAACTGCCTGCCAGCGAGCCGTTTTTGTACCACGCCGGGCAATATATCGAGTTTTTGTTGCCCGGTGGTCTGCGGCGCAGCTATTCCATGGCCAATGCGCCGCATGCGCTGGCTGCAGGCCATGTGCTGGAATTGCACATTCGCCACATGCCGGGCGGCACATTCACCGATCAGGTGTTTGGCAGCATGAAAGAGCGCGACATCTTGCGCATCGAAGGGCCTTACGGCAGCTTCTACCTGCGCGAGAACAGCGCCAAACCGATCATTTTGCTGGCCTCGGGCACCGGTTTTGCACCCATCAAGGCTCTGCTGGAACACATGAAGTTCAAGGGCATCACCCGCTCCACCACGCTGTACTGGGGTGGCCGCAGACCATCTGATTTGTACATGAACAACTGGCTCACCACCCAACTAGCGGTGATGCCCCACCTGCGCTTTGTGCCGGTGGTCTCCGATGCCCTGCCAGAAGACAGCTGGACCGGGCGCACCGGTTTTGTGCACCAGGCGGTACTGCAAGACACGCCTGATCTCTCGGGCTATCAGGTGTACGCCTGCGGCGCGCCGATCGTGGTGGAGTCCGCCCAGCACGACTACCTTCAGGCCGGTTTGCCACTGGATGAGTTTTATGCAGATGCGTTTACTTCCGAGGCGGACAAAGTTGCAGCTGCTACCGTTTGACTTTTCACTACAGAACCTGCTTTGCATAAGCGCTCAATGATCCTGACCAACTTTGCCTTGGCCGCCGCTGCCATGCCGCGGGTAAGCTCAAGGCGCTGGATGTCACCACCCTCACATCGCCACCCGCGCCGATGACCGGCGAGCGTGCCAAATACAACGGCATGGTCAAAGCCTCGGGGGCCAAGGTGGACTGAGCCAGCGTTGCCCTTAAGGGCAATTGATTTCTGGTGATGTTCACCTACCATGCGGCCAATCATTGGCCAGTCACATCGAAGGGCCCAGGAGCCCGCATGGATCATTCACCCCACCTCAATTGGAGCCAGCCCGACAGCTTGTCTGCCTGCGTGCGAGGCATGGTGGCCGTGGTGGAAGACGACCCGGACGTTTTGGATGCCTTGGGGTCATGGCTGGAGTTGGCCCGGGTGCCCAGCAGCCTGCATGGGTCTGGTGAGAGCCTGATCAAGGCTATCCACCACGACGGCCAGCAAGCGCTGATCCGCAGCGGTGTCGGCAGCCACCTGACCCGGCCCCTGGCCTGCGTGATTCTGGACATCAATCTGCCCGGCATGAACGGGCTGGCGCTGGCCACCAGCCTGCGTGGACATTTCCCGCATCTGGCACTGATGCTGGTCACAGCGAGCGGGCCCGAGGAGTTCAGGCAACTGGGATCTCTGCCACCCGGTGTGCTGTGCCTGCAAAAACCCCTTGACCTCTGTGTGCTGGAAGAGGCCGTTTTCAAGGTACTGCATTGAGCTGCAACTGAGTCAAGCATGTTTGACTTTCATATCCCCACAGCATTCCTGATCATCGGTCTGCTATACCTGATTTTGCCGACGGTGACCTGGATCGTGCTCGCAGACCAGCGCTCGGTACAAGTGGCTTTGTGGTGCGGTGGCGGACTGATGATCGGCATAGCGGGCATCCTGACGGGTATGACCGTCAAGTTGCCTGGTGTGCCGCTGAGCGCCTATTTTTTGATAGCTGCCAACTTTGCACGGATGCAGTCCCTGCGGCTGGACCTCGGTCTGCCATCGCGCACCCGGACCCTGGTGACAGCCATCATCCTCTTCTTTAGCTGCTTTGAATTCCTGCATCTCGTCTTGCTGGATGCCCTCTGGCGCGTCCGATTCAACGCTGCAGTGAATGCTGCGCTGATCTTCTATCTAGCGGCACTGGCGCAGCGCATCGGCAAGACCGAGCAAAGCCGCAGCGCTTATTGGATCTCTGGGGTCTATAGTTTTGTGGGGATTGGCTTGCTGCTGCGCTTGGTCACCGTCGGCCAGGATGGGGGTCCCATCAACCTGATCGGCGATGGCTGGAGCACGCAGGTCCTTGCCCTCGCCGTCGTGCTGTCGTCGGTGATGGGGCACGTGGGCTATGTCGGTATGGCGCTGGACCGCTCACGGCGCCGCGAAATCCAGGCCGCCGCCGACCAGGCCCGCAAGGAAGAAAGCCTGCGCCTGAGCGCGCAAATCGCCCACCTGGACCGCCAACGCAGCCTGGGCCAGATGTCGGCCTCGCTGGGGCATGAACTCAAACAGCCGCTCACCGCCATCCTGACCAACGCCCAGGTGGCCCAGCGCGGTTGGCAAAGCGGCGCGCTTGACACCCAGCGGCTGGGTGTTTTTCTGGACAAGATCGTTCATAACACCCAGCGGGCCAGCCAGATCATCGAGCGCATCCGCGACTACATCCGCCCGTCGCAAGAACGCAGTGAACCCGTCATGCTCAACCACGTGGTGCATGAGGTGGTGGCACTGGTGGCCGACGATGCACTGGGCAAGCAGATCCATATCGAGTTGCCCGCCATGGAACCACCGGTGTGGGTGATGGGTGATCCGATCGCTCTGTCGCAAATCGTGCTGAATGTTTTCCGCAACGCCATCGATGCCCTGGCAGACGCGCAAAAGCGTGACATTGTTGTGGAATGTGACAAGGAAAAAACCTGGGCCACGCTGCGCATTCGCGATAGCGGACCGGGCGTGGCTGACAATCTGCTGAGTCAGGTGGGTACCCCCTTTTTCAGCACCAAAACAACCGGCATGGGCATGGGACTGAGCATTTCCAGAACCATCGCCGAGCAATATGGCGGCAAGCTGACACTGCGCAACACGGCAGCCGGGCAAGGCAGCGGAGCTGTGGTGGAACTCACGCTACCGCTGCTCCTAGCACCAACACCATGAAACGGATCAATCCGCAACTTCGCCCCGTGACCGTGCACGACGAGATGCTCGCGCAGCGCTGCGCGCAAGGGCGCGTGGTGCTGATCGACGACGACAGCGAGATTCTGCAAGCCCTGTCCGCACTGATCGACATGGCGGGCTACGCCTGTGAAACCTACACCTCCGGGCTGGCTTATTTGAAGGTGCTGGCCTACAACAAGCCATGTTTTCCTGGCCCTTGCTGCGTGGTGTGCGACGTGAAAATGCCTGACATGGATGGCCTGGAACTGCAGCGACACCTCGTGCAATCCCATGAAACTCCCTTGCTGATCATGAGTGGCGCCAGTGGCATGGATGAAGCCATCATCGCTTTTCGCGGTGGTGTGCTGGATTTCCTCACCAAACCCATCGATGCAGACACCCTGCTACTGGCCGTGGACAAGGCTCTGAAGCTCAGCACCGAGCGCCAGCAGCAATGCCACCACCAAACCCAGCTGGCAACACGCATTGCCAGCTTGAGCCAGCGAGAGCGCGACATTGCCAGCCTGGTCGCGCAGGGCCACACCAACCCCGTCATCGCGCAGAAGCTGGGCATTGCCCTGCGCACCGTCAAGCTGCACCGCCAGCGGGCCATGGAAAAGTTGGGAGCCAACAACCTGGCCGACCTCATACGCACAAGCGACGCGGGTGGCCTCTAATCATGGACATGGACGCTCGCCCTGGCAATCAACAGTCTGATTCCAACCGTGGCCGTGGCACCGGTTTGCCAGCAGGCCATCGCCTTTCTGGGCGGGTACTGGTGGTGGATGACAACCGGGTCCACCGGATGATTGCCACCATCATGATGCAGGGCTGGGGCATTGAGGTGGTGCAGGCCTTCGACGGCCTGGAGGCTGTGCGGCGTGTCACCCAGTGTCCGAGTGCCGATTTGCCCAACCTGGTGTTGATGGACCTGCGTATGCCGGTCATGGACGGCTACGCCGCCACCGAACACATCCGGGCATGGGAGAAATCTGCCAGCGGCCCTGACCAGGGCTTGCGCCTGCCCATCATTGCACTGACAGCCGACGCCTTCGAACAGGACCGCCAGCGCTGCCTGTCCGTGGGTATGGACAGTTTTGTCACCAAACCCATCAACAAAAAAATGATGTACACCGCGCTGGCCGATTGGCTGCCCAGCGAAGCGTCAACGCCATTGGTAGCGCAGAAACCGTCCTTCAGCCGCTAAACCCGGTCTGGCGGTCGATGGAGGTTGCAAACCCACATCACGGTGTTGCAGGGCGATTCACTTTGGACGCATTCAAGCGACGAATCCGCTCCTCCCGGGTCTTCAGGACATCGGCCTCAGACACCGGCTGGCGAGGTGCCGACGCGTGGCCTTGCACCTGCAGGCGCTTGGCATCTTTTTGGCTCAGTTGGGTTGCAGCCAGCCCCAGGTTCAAGCGCTGCTTCTGCAGGCCTTGTTGACGGATCAGCTCCGACGTTCCGGTGGACTGACCGGCACCGTTGGCCTGCGCCAACGCGCCTGCACTGCCAACCCACAACACGGCACACAGCAGATGCTGGAAAGTCAGGTGAATTCGCCAATGGCTGACATGCCTGCGCGATGGGCCGTGGCTAGTCATCCACGCTCGCTCCCGACTCGTACCATTGCGCAATGATCTGACGCTCAGCCGCCGAGATGTGGGTGGAGTTGCTCATGGGCATGACCTTGGTGACCACCGCCTGCTGGTAGATATTGGCCGCGTTGCGCTTCACGTACTGCGGTGCGTCGAACCGCAGACCTTTGGACTGCACCGCTGCGCCGTGGCACAGATAGCAGCGCTGCTCCAGCACGGTCTGCAAGGTTTTATAGCTAATTTGGCTTGCAGCCCTTTTATCACCTGCGCTGACAGCTATTAAATTCGCAGCATTTTGCGCACCAGGAACGTCGGGCACAGGTCGCATCCAGACGATCAGCATGGCAATCACCACCGAACCCAATAACGCATAAGGCAGCGGATTGGCGTTGCGCCCGAGTTTGAAGCCGTGGCGCATGACAAAAAACTGCCGGATCGCCGCCCCGGCGAACATCATGGCGATCAGCACCAGCCAGGCTTGCGGGTGGTTGTAGGTGAAGCTGTAATGCCCGCTGAGCATGGCAAACAGCACCGGCAGGGTGAAGTAGGTGTTGTGCACGCTGCGCTGCTTGCCGCGTATGCCGTGGATCGGGTCCACCGGCTCACCGGCCTTGATGCTGGCGACCACCTTGCGCTGGCCCGGGATGATCCAGTGCGCCACGTTGGCGCTCATGGCCGTGCCCATCATTGCGCCGACGATCAAAAACGCGGCCTTTCCCGCAAAGAGGTGGGTCGCCAGCCAGCTGGCAATACACACCATCGCAAAGACCAGCGCGCCCACCATGGCATCGCCGTTCTTGCGCTGGCCCAGCGTGCGGCAGACCAAGTCATACAGCAGCCAGAAAATCACCAGAAAGGCCAGCGCCACACCCCCGGCCTGCATCGGCGCCCAGTCGAATTTGGCCTTGTCCACCAGGTAAACATCGGCACTCCACAGGTAGGAGATGGCGAACAGCGAAAAGCCGGTGAGCCAGGTGCTGTACGCCTCCCAGTAGAACCAGTGCAAATGCGCAGGCAACTGGGGCGGGCGCACGTTGAATTTCACCGGGTGATAAAAACCGCCGCCATGCACCGCCCACAGTTCGCCATTCACGCCCTGCTTTTTCAGGTCTTCATCTACGGGTGGGGTCAGGCTGTTGTCCAGAAACACAAAGTAAAACGACGAGCCGATCCAGGCAATCGCCGTGATCACATGCACCCAGCGCAACAGCAGATTGCCCCATTCCAGGTAATAACTTTCCATCCAACCGCCTTTAATCAATGTGCGCAGATGCTACGCGATGGGCAACTTGCAAGAGTTGTGCCGCCACTGCCACCGCGATCACTTCGGGCTCTTTACCGCTGATGCCAGCCACACCAATCGGGCAGGTCACCTGCGCCAGCTCGGCTTCGGTGAAGCTGCGATCCATAAGACGGTGGCGGAAGGTGACCCATTTGGTGCGGCTGCCAATCAGGCCGATGAACGGCACATCAGCGCGGGAGCGCTGGCGCTGCAGGCAGGCCGCCACCACGTCTAGGTCTTCGGCGTGGCTGAAGCTCATGACCAGCACATGCGCACCCGGCGGCAGGCTGGCTACGGCACCATGTACCGGCTGCGAATGCTCACACACGACGTGCTCAGCCACATCGGGCGGGAATATCTCATCGCGGCTGTCAATCCATAACAGGCGCAGCGGCAAGGTTTGCAGCACGGCCATCAGCGCGCGTCCCACATGGCCACCGCCAAACAGCGCCACCAGCGGCTTGGTGTCCATCTGATCAGCCAGACGCTGACGCAGGATGGGCAAGTCTGAAGCGCCCACGCACTCAAAACGCAGGTGCATCTCGCCACCGCAGCACTGGCCCAACGCTGGCCCCAACGAGTAGCGCCGCACCTGGACTGGCCCGCCGGTTGCCAGTTGCTGCCGGGCTTCTTTGATCGCCCGCCACTCCACATGGCCACCACCCACTGTGCCCAAAACATGGTCGGAAAACACTGCCATCCACGCACCCGCCTCGCGCGGCACCGAGCCGCGATGCGACTGCACCGTGACCAGCACGGCGTCCTGTGCGGACAGGCGAGCCAAAAATTGGACAAAGAATGTCACAAATGTTTACCCTTTGCGCCCGAATGCCGCTTCAATTCAGGGCGGTTTTGCGGCACATTACAGGCTTGCCGTGTTTCACGATGCCAACCATTACCATGAACTTGTTTCAAACACAACGCGTGCGCCTGGCTGCCCTGGGTCTGTCGGCGGCGTCGACGATCGCTGCCATCCTGAGTGGCTGCAGCTCCACACACCTGCCACCAGCGGCACCCCCGCCACCCAAGACCCGCGCGCCGGTGGTGACACCGCCTGCCGCAGCTGCCCAAGTCTCGCAGGCTGTGACACCGCGCGCCTACCGGCGCGATGCTGCCAGCCACATTTACGCGTTGAACGCCGACCGCATCTACCGAGGCAAGATGCCACCGCTGCTGTACGCCGTGGGCGTGTTGCAGGTGGAGGTGGACAGCAAAGGTCGCGTCACGGGCACCAGTTGGATGCGTGCTCCCACGCAGGCGCCGGAAGTCATGGCTGAAATCGAGCACACCGTGCGCGCTGCCGCGCCCTTCCCCGCCCCTGTGCGCATGGGCCGCGTGACGTACACCGACACCTGGCTGTGGCACAAAAGCGGCACCTTCCAGCTCGATACGTTGACAGAGGGGCAGTACTAAGACATTGCGGGACAGACCAAGATTGACGCAGTCAATTTGCCCTGCCCTCAACATTTTGTCGGATGTCCGGATGTCCACATTGCCGGACAGACCAACAATTGCGCAGCAAATTTGCTCTGTCCTCAACTGATCAGACTGGCGGGACAACCGCACCTCAAGACCCCCGATACGTCGAATAGCTCCAGGGGCTGACCAGCAGCGGCACGTGGTAATGCGATTGCGGGTCGGCCACGCCAAAGTCCAGATTCACCTGGTTCAGGAAATTCGGCTCGGGCAACGCCACGCCACGCGTCTTGAAATAGCCCGCCACATCAAACACCAGCCGATAGGTGCCGCGCTGCAGCTCACTGGCACTGAGCAACAAGCCATCCGGGTTGCGGCCATCGGCGTTCAGTGTCAGTCGTTTGATCAGCCTTGGCTCGCCGCCGTCCGTGGCCCACAGCGCCACGGCCATGCCCGCAGCTGGTGTGCCGTGCATGGTGTCCAACACATGTGTACTTAGTCCCATGAATGCCATCCTGAAAAGAAAGTCAAAGTGTATGTGGCCTGAACGACGCAGCTATCATGCCAGTCTGAGCATTTTGAACCCTTGAACGCTTGTTCGTCACCCCCTATGAGCCACTACAACAGCACCCTGCCCTATCCGCGTGACCTCAAAGGCTACGGCCCCAAGCCGCCGCACGCCCGGTGGCCGAACCAGGCGCGCATTACGGTGCAGTTTGTGCTCAATTACGAGGAAGGTGGCGAAAACTGCGTGCTGCATGGTGACGCGGGCAGCGAGCAATTCTTGTCCGAAATGGCCAACCCGGCCAGTTACCCGGACCGCCACATCAGCATGGAAGGCATTTACGAATATGGCAGCCGTGCTGGCGTGTGGCGCATCTTGCGCGAGTTTGAGGAGCGCGGCCTGCCGTTGACCGTGTTTGGCGTGAGCATGGCGCTGGAGCGCTACCCCGAACTGGTGCAGGCCTGCCAGCAATTGGGGCACGAGATTGCCTGCCACGGCTGGCGCTGGATCCATTACCAGAACCTGCCCGAATCCGTGGAGCGCGAGCACATGGCGCGCGGCATGGAGATATTGGAGCGCCTGACGGGTGAACGCCGGGGCGAGCAAGGCCATATTCATGGCCTGGGCTGGTACACCGGCCGCGACAGCCCCAACACACGCCGCCTGGTGGCCGACTTTGGCGGCTTTGACTACGATGCCGACTATTACGGCGACGACCTGCCGTTCTGGATGGAGGTGAAGAAAACCGACGGTAACGTGGTGCCGCAGCTCATCGTGCCCTATACGCTGGACTGCAACGACATGCGTTTTGCCCTGCCACAGGGCTACTCACATGCTGACCCGTTTTTTCAGTACCTCAAAGACACGTTCGATGCGCTCTACGCCGAGGGTGACCCTGCGGGACTGAATGCACCGAAGATGATGAGTGTGGGCATGCATTGCCGCCTGCTCGGGCGGCCCGGGCGCATCACGGCGTTACAACGGTTTCTGGATCACATCGGGCGGCACCCGGATGTGTGGGTGTGTCGTCGGGTGGATATTGCGCGGCATTGGAAGGCAGTTCACCCGTATCAGGACGGGCTGGCCTGAGGATTGCTTGGGTGAAAGGCTGCTTGGCTTGATTTTTTAGTCTTATAAGCTTTTTTGGCCTCTAGCCGTTATTTACAAAGCGCTGGTAGCTATTTAATTCAGAGTGAATTGAGTGATGTTTTTGGTTCCCCCCCTATCCCCCCCGCCCCTTTCCACCCCCGCCGGGACAGCAAGGGGAGCCAACAGCCATATTTGGCCGACAGGTTTAAGTGTGGTCTTGCACCGGCTTGAGCCGTTTGGGAACGCGCTTGTGGAATGGGCTTTGAAATTTGCCTTTGCCGTTGGGAGGCCTGCATGTCATTGACCCTGGCCCAACTCAACGCCGCCCCGCTGGCAGAGGCCTTGTCGATGCTCGACGGGTTGTATGAACACTCGCCGTGGATCGCCGAGGCCGCGTTGGCGCAGCGTCCGTTCCAGTCTGTTGCCCACCTCAAATTCGTGCTGACCGAGGTGCTGAACAACGCCGGGCGTGAAGCGCAGCTGGGCCTGATCCGCACACACCCGGAGCTGGCGGGCAAGGCGATGGTGAGCCAGAGCCTCACTGCAGAATCGACCAATGAGCAAAGCAAGGCGGGCCTGACGCACTGCAGCGCAGAAGAATTCGCCAGGTTGCAGCAGCTCAATGCAGACTACAACGCCAAATTTTGCTGGCCCTTCATCCTGGCGGTGCGCGGGCCGCGCGGCTTGGGGCTCAGACGCGCCGAGATCATTTCTACCTTTGAGCGGCGGCTAAACGGCCACCCGGACTTTGAATTGCAGGAATGCCTGCGCAACATCCACCGCATTGCCGAGATCCGCCTGAACGACAAGTTTGACGTGACACCCGCACTGGGTAACGAGGTATGGGACTGGCTGGAAGCGTTGAGCGAATTCTCCGAGCCCGACTACGCGGAACAGAGCCAGCTCACCGTGACTTACCTGACCGACGCGCACCGCGCCTGCGCCGCACGCATTCAGCATCTGATGGTGGCATGCGGCTTTGATTCCGTCACCATCGATGCCGTCGGCAACGTCGTTGGGCGCTATGAAGACGGTAGCTACTCGTCCATTCCAGACAAGGGCTACAGCCCAAAAAGACCTGAATCTGTCAAGACTTTGCTGACCGGCAGCCACTACGACACGGTGCGCAATGCGGGCAAATACGATGGCCGCCTGGGCATCTTTGTGCCGATGGCCTGCGTGCGCGAGTTGCACCGCACCAGGCGGCGGCTTCCGTTTGCCATCGAGCTGGTAGCTTTTGCCGAGGAAGAAGGCCAGCGCTTCAAAGCCACGTTTTTGGGCTCGGGCGCGCTCACCGGCGACTTTCACCCGGATTGGCTGGATCAGACCGATGCCGACGGCGTGTCGATGCTGGCCGCCATGCAACGCGCCGGTCTCTGCGCCACGGCCGACAAGGTACAGGCGCTGCAAGCCATCGCCGATTTGCGCCGCGACCCGGCGAACTACCTGGGTTTTGTCGAGGTGCACATTGAGCAGGGCCCGGTCCTGAACGCCTTCAACCTGCCGCTGGGTGTCGTCACCGCCATCAACGCCAGCGTGCGCTACACCGGTGAGGTCATCGGCCAGGCCAGCCACGCCGGCACCACGCCCATGAACCAGCGTCAGGACGCCGCCTGCGCCGTCGCGGAGCTGGCGCTGTACCTGGAGCAGCGCGCCGCGCAGGACGGTGACTCGGTGGCCACCATGGGGCAATTGAACGTGCCTGCTGGCAGCGTCAACGTGGTGCCGGGGCGCTGCACCTTCAGTCTGGATTTACGTGCTCCGAATGATCTGCAGCGCAATGCGCTAGAGGGTGATGTGCTCTCAACGTTGAAGCAAATCTGCGAGCGCCGCGGTCTGAGTTACAGCTTGCAGCAAACCATGCGTGCCAGCGCTGCGCCCAGTGCGCCGCAATGGCAGCGGCGCTGGGAAGCTGCCGTGTCCAGCCTGGGCCTGCCGGTGCACCGCCTGCCCAGTGGTGCCGGTCACGACGCGATGAAACTGCACGAGGTGATGCCGCAAGCCATGTTATTCGTCCGCGGCCAGAACGCCGGTATCAGCCACAACCCGCTGGAATCGACCACCAGTGACGACATGCAACTGGCCGTCGAAGCCTTTTCGCAGCTTCTGGAGCAGGTGGTGTGACGGTGAAATTCGTGATGCCCACTTGTTCAGCTCTTACCCGCAGCGCACAAGTAAAAAAAACCAAGTCAAACGCACGCCATCTTTTGATTTCGGGCTCCGGTATTCACCCACCCAATCGGGCAAACCACGGCTTTGGCGTAGCGGCCGGTGGGGGTAGCCGCCGATTTCTGGTACTCCAGTATGAGGCGGCCACCCCCACCGACTGCTGCGCCGGGCGCACCCACAGCGGTGGCACCTTTGAACCCCTGACCCATGAACCCGAGGCTGACAGCACCAGCCCACCATAACCAGTCCACATCTACACACCGCCTACGCCACCATGACCACTTACACCCAACTTGACGCCTGGATCGACACCCACTTTGACGAACAGGTGGCTTTCCTGCAGGAACTCATCCGCGTGCCCAGCGACACACCGCCCGGCAACAACGCACCGCACGCTGACCGCGCGGCCGAATTGCTGGTTGACATGGGGCTGGCGGTTCAAAAATACCCGGTGCCTGCGCCGCTCGTCGAGGCCGCCGGGCTGCAAACTATCACCAACCTGATCGTGCGGCGCAGTTATGGCGAGGGCGGCCGCACCATCGCGCTCAACGCCCACGGCGACGTGGTGCCACCCGGCGAAGGCTGGACGCATGACCCCTATGGTGGTGTGATCGAAGACGGCAAGCTGTTTGGCCGCGCGGCGGCAGTGAGCAAGTGCGACTTTTCCACCTACGCCTTTGCCATTCGCGCGCTCGAAGCCGTGACCAAACCAGAAAAAGGCCAGATCGACCTGCTGCTGACCTATGACGAAGAATTTGGCGGCGAAGTCGGTCCCGGCTGGCTGCTGGCCAACGCCCTGACCCAGCCCGATCTGATGATCGCCGCCGGTTTCAGCTACCAGGTCATCACCGCGCACAACGGCTGCCTGCAACTCGAAGTGACGGTGCACGGCCAGATGGCGCACGCCGCCATTCCCGAATCGGGCGTCGATGCGCTGCAAGCCGCCGTGAAGATGTTGACCGTGCTCTACGCGCAAAACGACATCTACCGCGCCAGCATCCGCTCCCAAGTGGAAGGCATCACGCATCCCTACCTGAATGTGGGCCTGATCGAAGGCGGCACCAACACCAATGTGATTCCGGGTCGCGTCACCTTCAAGCTCGACCGGCGCATGATTCCCGAGGAAGATGCGGCGCAAGTGGAAGCCACGCTGCGCGAGCTCATCACCCAGACGGTGGAGACCCTGCCCGGTGTCACCGTCGATATCCGGCGCATGCTGCTGGCCCAGGCCATGAAGCCATTGCCGGGCAATGCACCGCTGGTGCAGGCGCTGCAAAAACACGGTCAGGAAGTGTTTGGCGAATTCATTCCGGCGCTGGGTACGCCGCTGTACACCGATGTGCGCCTGTTTGTCGAGCGCGGCATCCCCGGCGTGATTTATGGTGCCGGGCCGCGTACCGTGCTCGAATCCCACGCCAAGCGTGCCGACGAACGCATCGACCTGTATGACCTGCGCCGCGCCACCAAGGTGGTTGCCCGCGCGCTGCACGACCTGCTGTAAAGCGGTTCACCCGCGAGCTCAGGCGGCACGCATTGTCGTCAACTAAAATGACAGCTACCAAACGCGTAGCATGACCCAAGAACACGACATCAACCACAGCTTTGGCCGCGAATCGGTCAATCAGGCGCAGCGCCGCGAACGCATCCGCACCGTTTTCACCGCCGTGGCCCCGCGCTACGACCTGATGAATGACCTGATGAGCATGGGCATTCACCGGCTCTGGAAACGCAAGCTGGCGCGCCGCGTGCAGGGCGTTTCGGGCAAAGTGGTTGATCTGGCTGGCGGCACGGGAGACGTGGCGCGCCTGCTGCGCAGCCCGCAGCGCCAAGTCACCGTCTGCGACCCAAGCCAGGCGATGATGCAAGTCGGCCAGCAGCGCCCTGACATGGCCGGCATCAACTGGCTGGTGGGTGAGGCGGAGAAGTTGCCGCTGGCGGACGCCAGTGTTGATCTGCTCACCGTGTCGTTTGGCCTGCGCAACGCCACCCATCTGGAAAAAGCCCTGTCGGAGATTCACCGTGTGCTCAAACCCGGCGGCTCGTTTGTCTGCCTGGAGTTCTCGCAGCCGGCCTTCTGGCTGGCCCCGTTTTACAACCTGTACTCATTTCTGGTGATTCCGCGCCTGGGCGCGCTGGTGGCGCGCGAGCCCATCGCCTACCAGTATCTGGTGGAGTCGATCCGTCGCTTTCCCAACCAGACCGGCTTTGCCAAGCTGATGACGCAAGCCGGTTTTGCCGATATCCGCTGGGAGAACCTGTCCTTTGGCATTGCCTGCCTGCACTTTGGGACGCGTCGTCATGGTGGCTGAGCGCGCCACCAGCGCGACGGTATCGTCCTGGCTGGTGTGGTGGACGGCGATCCGCCCGCGCACCCTGAGCATGGCCGCCACGCCCGTGGTGCTGGGCTCGGCGTTGGCCTGGGCAAATCACGTGCCACCGAATTGGCCGGTGTTTCTGGCCACCCTGCTGTGCGCCCTGCTGATCCAGATCGGCACCAACCTGCACAACGATGTGGCCGATTTTGAACGCGGGGCCGACCGTCCGGACCGCATCGGCCCGCTGCGAGTCACGGCGGCGGGCTGGGCCACTCCGCAAAGCGTGCGCCGCGCCACCGCCCTGAGCTTCGGGTTGGCCTTTGTGCTGGGTGCTTACCTGGTGCAACAAGGTGGCTGGCCGATTCTGGCGATTGGCATCACCTCGCTGATCGCAGGCTGGGCCTATTCGGGCGGTCGGCACCCGATTTCGCACAGCGCGCTGGGTGAAGTTTTTGTACTGGTGTTCTTTGGACTGCTGGCCGTGGCGGGCAGTTACTGGCTGCAAAGCGGCAGCATGGCACTGGCACCCTGGCTGGGCGGCGCCGTGGTGGGCCTGCCTTCAGCGGCCGTATTGCTGGTCAACAACTACCGCGACCGCGACGCGGATCTGCGCCATGGCCGGCAAACGCTGGCGGCCCGCCTGGGCGACGCGGGCGCGCGCCAGGCCTATGCGGCGATGGTGCTGCTGCCCTTTGTGCTGGTGCTGACGCTGGCCTGGGTGGCGCAACCGGGTGCTTTGCTGGCGCTGCTGGCGTTGCCAATGGCGATCAAACTGATTCCCCGGCTGAACCGCCAGGCCTCGGGCGCACAGCTCAATTTGCTGCTGGGCGCCACCGCCAAACTGGGGCTGCTGCTGGGGGTGCTGCTGTCTCTGGGGGTGTTTCTGTGAACCCGGCGGTGGTGCAAAAGCTGCTGCCGCTGGCCTTGGCCTTCATCATGTTTTATCTGGGGATGACGCTGATGCTGGCAGACTTTCACCGGGTGGCGCAGCGCCCCCGGGCCTTGCTGGCGGGTTTGACCGGGCAGATGCTGCTGGTGCCGCTGGCCGGTTTTGCGGTGGCCGCACTCACCGGGCTGGATCCTGTGATGGCGGTCGGCCTGATGGTGCTGGCGGCCTGCCCAGGCGGCGTCAGCTCAGGGCTGCTCACACATCTTGCGCGGGGCGACACGGCGCTGTCCATCTCGCTCACCGCGGTGACCAGTTTGGCATCCATGCTGACGCTGCCGCTGATCATCAACGCGTCGTTGCAGTATTTCATGGGCAGCAGCCTGACCGCGCAATTGCCACTTTTCCCCATGGTGCGCAGCATCTTCCTGCTGACCACGTTGCCGGTGCTGCTGGGCATGGTGCTGCGCTGGAAGTTTACGGAGCAGGTGTCACGCGCGATACCTGCTGCCTCCAAAGTGGCTACCACGCTGTTTGTGCTGATTGTGCTGGCCACCTTCTGGGACCAGCGCGAGGTGCTGATGGTGCACCTGCCCACGCTGGGCCCGGCCACGCTGCTGCTGAACGTGCTGATACTCGCCAGTGCCTGGGTGCTAGCCTCGCAAGCGCGCCTGAGCCGCACCGACCGCATCGCCATCGTGACCGAATGTGGCTTGCAAAACTCGGCGCTGGGCATCTTTGTGTGCCTGCAGTTGCTGGCCTCCCCGGCCATGAGCGCGCCCAGCGTGGTCTATGCGCTGCTGATGAACGCGGGTGGCATCGCCTTTGTTCTGTTGATGCGCAGGCGGCGCAGTTTGGGTACAGCAGCCGCCTGAGATAAGAGTTTGTGGCTTGGGAGCCTGGGCGGCATAACGCTCTGCGCAGGTAAAGGAGGAGCCCGCGCAGCGGGCGGGGGACACGGAGCAGAGCGTTATGCCGCCCAGGCTCCTACCTGCTGCTTCAGCTCGCGTCGTTAACTATCTAGTTTGTAGCTATGATCCCTTTATTTATAAGGAATTGAGGCATATTTTATAGAGAATATGCCGGTAGTCCCAGGCGCGTCAGCTCGGGCGACAGGTTGACCCAGGGCACATCGAACCCCGGTGTCTGGCGTTGCGGGGGCAAGGGTGCGCTGCGCAGCGCCCAAGTGGCCCCGGCCACCACACTGTCAATCACCGGCACGTTGACAAACGGCTGAATGCCCGCTGCCATGCCTGCCAGCCCGGCTCCCCCAAGAATTACCGTCTGCACGCCAAGTTGGCGCACCGCATTCAGGCAAGCCTGGGTCAACAAGTGGCGTGCGGCTACGGGGTCGGCAGCCAACTGCGCGCCCGTGGGCGCCACGGTGTGAATGCCCGCCAGCGCCTGCGCATGGCCCAGCGACTGGGCCAGCCGCTGCAAAATCGGGGCCCAGCGCTCGCCACCGGTGACGATGGCAAAACGGCCATGACGCGCGGCCTCAATAAACGCCGCTTCAGCCAAACCGGTCACAGGCACCGGGCTGCTTTCGCGCAATGCCATCAGGCCGGGGTCGCCAAAACAGCCAATCAGCACCGCGTCCGGTGCGCCTTCGGGTGCGGCCAGCGCAGCGGCCCAGGCATCCAGCGCGGCGTGCGCTGCCACCGCGTAGCTGGCTTCATCAGAAATATACGGCGCACCAAAACGAGCGCTAACCGAACGCACAGACACGTGCAAACCCGCAGCCGCCTGCACGTGCTGTTGCAGCAACGCGGTGACGTTGGTTGACGCATTGGGATTGATGACCAGCAGTTGACGCATGGCGAGTTACACGGTGCTGAACAAGGCAGTGAGGTCCGGTGCCACATCGTCTGCGGTGCCGAACTGCAGTTGTGACTCCAGCCGCGCCAGATGATCACGCATGCGTTGGGTCGCTTCGTTGGTGTCGCGCAGGCGAATCGCATCCAGCAGCGCGCGGTGTTCGTTGCAGCCGCAGGAGGTGGCATCCTCCCGCGCCCGCTCATGCGCCGGGCTGTAGGTCATGAGCACCAGCGAGGTGCGCGAAGTCAGCTCACGCAGGATGCGCGCCAGCGTGTGGTGATCGGCACCCTCGGCAATCAGCGAGTGGAATTCGCCGGACAGGCGAATGGCGCGGCGCATGTCTCCCGCCTGGCGTGCGGCTTCTTCGTCGTCAATACAGGTTTTGAGCTGCTGCATATCGGCCTCCGTGGCCTTGGCGATGAACAGTTCTACCAAGGATGGCTCGATCAACCGCCGCACTTCAAACACCTCACGCGCCTCTTTTTCCGTCGGCTGGGCGATGGTGGCGCCCCGATTGGGTGTGAGCGTGACCACCTGCTCGTTGGCCAGGCGCACCAGCACCGGTCGGATACGAGTACGCGACACGCCAAACGCGCTGGCCAGCTTGTCTTCGACCAGCTTGGTGCCCGGGGGCAGCTTGTGGTCCAGAATGGCCGAGATCACCCGCTCGTACATGTCAGCGTCCGATAGCGGCGCTGTGCTTGCCTCACTCATGTTTTGCCTTGTTGTTGTCGCTTGTTCAGCCACCAGGCCAGGCCAATTGCCAGACCCATCACGGTGAATGATATGACCGTGGTGACCGTGCCCAATGCATAAATCGACGGCGTGGTCACGGTGGTGGTCAGGCCCTGCAACTCCAGAGGCAGGGTGTTGACATCGCCAATGGCCTGTGAAGTACGGGCAATCTCATCCCAGCTCAGGGTGAAACCAAACATGCCGATGCCCACCACCGATGGCGCAATCAGCGGCAGCACCACATGCCTGAAGCCTTGCCACGGCGTGGCACCCAGGTCGCGCGCGGCTTCCTCGTAGGCCGGGTTGAAACGATTGAACACCGCAAACATGATCAAGAGGCCAAACGGCAGCGTCCAGGTCAGGTGCGCGCCCAGCGCGGAGGTGAACAGGCCCAGCGAGCTGCCGTATTCTTCCAGCGTGCTGGTCATGCCCAGCGCGTTCAGTGCCCATTTGATCCCGTTGTCAATCAGGCGGAATTCCAACCCGATGCCCAGCGACACGATGATAGACGGCATGATCAGACTGGCCACCACCACATAAAACAGCGCGTTGCCACCGGCCAGCTTCCTGCGAAATGCCAGGCCGGCCAGCACCGAGAACAGCACGGTCAACGCCATGACCACTGTACCCAGTTCCAGCGAGCGTTTCAAAGCCGCGCCAATATCGACCACCCCCAGCCCTTCGGCCAGCTTGGCGAACCAGTGCAAGGAGAGGCCGCGCAGCGGAAAGGTCAAGCCGCCTTCGGGGCCCTGGAAGCTCAGCACCACGATGACCAGCATCGGGCCATACAAAAACAGCACAAAGGCGGTGAAAAAAGCGGCCAGAAACCAGAAACCAGCAGTGCGTTTGTCGGCATACATGCTTACAGCTCCTTGCGGATGTCCACCACCCGGGTCAATGCCCAGATGATCATGAGCACGATGCTCAGCAAAATGACCGCGTTGGCCGCCGCCAGCGGAAACTGCAAATACGAGGTTTGCACCTGGATGATCTTGCCCACCGAGGCAAGCTGCTGCCCGCCCATCACCCCAATGGTCACAAAGTCACCCATGACGATGGTGATGACAAAGATCGAACCGATGATGATGCCGGTGCGCGACAGCGGCACGATCACGTTCCACAGCGTCTGCCAGGCCGAGGCACCACTGTCGTTGGCGGCTTCGATCAGGCTGCGGTCGATGCGCATCATGCTGTTGAAGATCGGCACGATCATGAACATGGTGTACAGGTGCACAAATGCCAGCACCACCGAAAAATCCGAGAACAGCAGCCATTCGATAGGCGTGTCAATCAGCCCCATGCTTATAAGGCTTTGGTTGACCAACCCGTTGCGCCCGAGCAGTGGCACCCAGGAGATCATGCGGATCACATTGCTGGTCCAGAACGGGATGGTGCACAGCACAAACAACACCGTCTGCATGCCGCTGGAGCGCACATAAAACGCCAGAAAGTAAGACACGGTAAAACCAATCACCAGCGTGATCAGCCAGACCAGAAAACTGAATTTGAAGGTGGACAGATACGTCTTGAAAGTGACACACATGTCGCCTGAGTCACTCAGGTGGCTGCAGCCGTCAAAAATGGACGCGTAGTTTTTGAAGGTGAAGGCTGGCAACAACTCGTACTCGTTGAAATCCCAGAAGCTGACCATCCCGATCAGCGCCAGCGGAATCAGGAAAAACAGCACAAACACCAGCGACAGCGGCATGGCCTGCCACCACGCCGCCAGGCTGCGACCTGGAGCGAGGGTGGCTGCGGGAAGTGACGTGCTCGCGCTGGTGTTCATGGCTTCGCGTGGTTATTGCAGGGTTATGCCGCTACAAATTCGTTCCATTTTTGAACCATGTAATTGTTCTCATCCATCACGGCATTCCAGCACGCGATACCGCCCATGCGTTGTTCGTAGCTGCCACCATCACGGCTTTCGCCGATCTTGGCCAGCACGTCGCCATTGGGGCTCCTGATGTCCTGGGTGGCGGGTTTGCCTTCCATCCAGTAAGCCCACTCGTAAGCCTCCATGTTGGCCTTGGCGGTTTCCAGCACGGCGCTGTAATAGCCTTGGCGATTCAGGTAAGCACCGGCCCAGCCGTCCAGGAACCAGTTGATGAACTCATAGGCACCATCAAGCTTGCGGCCAGACAGCGTCGCAGGCAGGCCAAAACCTGCTGCCCAGGCGCGATAACCTTCTTTGAGCGGTTGGAAGTTGCAGGCAATACCCTTGGTCCGCACAGCAGTCACGGCCGGGCTCCACATGGACTGGATCACCACTTCGCCCGAAGACATCAGGTTGACGGACTCGTTGAAGTCTTTCCACAGAGCGCGGAACTGGCCTGCCTTTTTGGCATCGATCAGGGTCTTGATGGTCAGGTCGATTTCGGCCTTGGTCATGTTGCCCTTGTCCGCATACTTGTGAATGCCCATGGCTTCCACCACCATGGCCGCGTCCATGATGCCGATCGACGGAATGTTCAGGATGGCAGCCTTGCCCTTGAATTCGGGGTTCAGCAGCTCGGCCCAGGAGCTGATCGGGCGCTTGATCAGGTCCGGGCGGATGCCCAGCGTGTCAGCGTTGTAGGTGGTCGGAATCAGCGACATGAACTGTGTTGGCGCCTTGGCAAACACCTTGCTCTTTTCACCTTCAAGGTAAATCACCTTTTTGGGCGCCGTGCCCTGATCACCCACCAGCTTGCCAGCCACTTTGCCGGTGGTAAACAGGGAGGTGATCTTGTCGGCGTTCTTGATGCGCTTGGTATCGATGCCTTTGAGGTTCCCGGTAGGAACGATCTTCTTCAACGAGAAGTATTCCGTATCAATCAGGTCGAAGCTGTTGGGAGCGGTCACCGCGCGTTTGGTCACGTCATCAGTCGTCACGGCCACGTACTGGATCTTGATACCGGTGTCTTTTTCAAACTTCTCACCAATGGCCTTGTCCTGATTGACCGCCGTTCCCAGGTAGCGCAGCACGATGGGATCTGCCGCGTGCACGGCGGGAAACATGCCGGTGGCCAGAATGCCTGCCGTGCCCTTGAGCAGGCTGCGGCGCGGCACAGAGGCGTTCAAAGCCCCGTTGGCGACACCGGCGGCGATGTCGGTGATGGTCTTGGTGAATTCAGTCATGGCAAAAAACTCCTGGTGGGCTGATGAAAAGCTTCTTGCGAAGCGGGAGGAAAAGGATTCAAAAAAGGAGGGGCATCAATGGACCAGCGCGTGTGAGGCTTCGGGCAACCAGGTCAGTTGCACGCTCTGGCCCAACTGATACGGCTGCCGGTCAAACTGGCTCTCGGGAACCATCACCGACACCTCGGCAGTGGCATTGGCGGAGAGCGTTTTGCCCGGGTATTGCAGGCCGACGAGCACATAGGTGCCCTGGTATTCGATGTCGGAAATCACTGCGCGCTTGTTGCCCGCCCCGTCGGGAAAACCGGGCGTATCGGGGGCGAGCTGCACGTGGTCAGTGCGCACGCTGATCTTGCCTGCGGGGGTGTCCAGCACGTTGTGGCCACCCATGAAACGGGCCACAAATTCGCTCACAGGGTGGTTGTAAATCTCATGCGGGCTGCCCATCTGCTCGATCACGCCGTGGTTCATCACCACCATGGTGTCGGCCAGAGCCATGGCTTCTTCCTGCGAGTGCGTGACATGGACAAAGGTCAGACCCAGCTCTTTTTGCCAGCGGCGTAACTCAGCGCGCATCTGGATGCGCAAAAACGGGTCCAAGGCGGACAGCGGCTCATCCAACAACAGCACTTTAGGTTGGGTGATGAGAGCGCGCGCCAGCGCCACACGCTGCTGCTGCCCACCCGAGAGTTCTGCCGGTTTGCGCAGGCTCAGGTGCCCCATGGCGACGCGCTCCAGCAAATCTCCAGCCTGTTTGTGGCGGGCGGCTTTGTCCACACCTTTCATCTTCAGGCTGAAAGCCACGTTGTCCAGTGCGCTCAGGTGAGGGAACAGCGCAAAACTCTGGAACATCATCGCCGTGCCACGTGCTGCGGCGGGCAGGTCGGTGATGTTGCGGTCTTCCAGCAACACGTCGCCACTGGTCACCGACTCGTGCCCGGCAATCATGCGCAGCGTGGTGCTCTTGCCGCAGCCCGACGGCCCCAGCAGGCAACAATAGCTGCCGCTGGCAATGCGCAGGTTGATGCCATCCACGGCGGGTTTGTCCGAGCCGTAATTTTTGGTCAGCGCGACCAGTTCAACCGCAGCGTGGTCAGCGTTGGGTATGCCGTTGGAAACCGGTGATGGAATCTTCATGCTCAAGCCTGAGCAAACACCATGCCAGCTTTGTGTACGATATAAATGTCAGATTGCATACAAAGTCGCACGGCTTTGGTGCTCAAACAGCTTCGCACCCGTTTTATGCGTTGCAAAACGGTGCCATACCACGCACCGTGACGAACTGAGCTGTCGCTAAAACACTTCAGGCATCCAGGTCGATCACTTGCGCCAACGGCACGTCGCCCAGAGATTCGTAGTGCGCCACCACACAGGCGCGCTCAGACTCCTTCGCCATGCAGGTAAGCTGCTGCTGCACAAAACGGATCGACGGCTTGTCCAGTGCGGCAAACGGGTCGTCCAGCAGCGTCACCGTGGCCTCGGCGGCAAAGGCTGCGGCCAGCCAGACCTTGCGTTTGCTGCCGGTGGACAACCTGTAGAGCGGCTTGTGCAGATGTTCGGTGAGCGACAAGCCCGCCAGCAGCACAGCCAGTTGGGGCGCGTCCGGCGGCAAAAAACCGGGGTAAATCTGGCGCACCTGATGAAAATACTGCAGGGGCGTGATCGCATCAAAGACCTGGGTTTGCGGGTCCGCCCAGTAAATGTGCTGCCGGTAAGCCTGCGGTTGCGCCGCCAACAACACCCCTTGGATCTCCAAACTGCCCGCCTGCGCGGCCAAGTCACCCGCCAGCAGCCGCAGCAAGGTGGTTTTGCCTGCGCCGTCGCCGCCCAGCACCAGCGTCACGCCCGGGCCAATGCGCGCCGACCAGCCGTTAAACAAAGGACGCTGTGGGTAAAAAAACGTCAACCCCTCCACCTGCAAGAGCGTGCCCTGCGGGTTGGCAGATTCGACGACAAGCGGCATATGCATGTGCATGTGCATCATTGATCTCATATTCCTGAATCCGTGACCTCATAAAGCCAGTCACCGGTTTTCCCCTGAATTTTGCGAATATTTTCCAGAAACCACGTGAAGTCAGTTCCATCAGCCGCCCAAAGTCTCTCGAAAGCTCACGCGCGTGGATTTTCCGGAAATAT
>CAIVHU010000151.1 GCA_903905735.1 uncultured beta proteobacterium | reverse complement strand
TGGCTGGCCTTCGCAATGATGGTTTGGGTGCGTAGTAACAACCATCCTATCAATCCATGGGGCAGCTACCTCCTTTTGCCTTCAAATTCAAGTGCTTACGCCGGTGACTTCAACGTCATGAGGCTTATGTAAGTGCCATTCGGCTCAAAGCGGATACAACCAACCTAAATTTGATCATCGCTATCGAATTTTTGGCGGTACCCACGAGAGAGGATCTGCATGTTTAAGAAGAACCTCTTCAGCTTGGTTTTGGCAATGCTTGTGCTCGTTGATGGACTGTGCAGTTGATCTGGGATAACGTAACCCAACTCGTCGGGGCAATTCTTCTAATCTTGGGTGCTGTGCTGCCCGTGGTCAATCCACTCGGCGACGCCCCGATTTTTCTGCGAATGACGCCTGGCTGTGATGAGGCAACCCGAGCCCTTTTGGCGGGCCGTATCGCTTTTTACTCATTCTTTTTTTTGCTCGTGTCATTGCTGTTCGGCTCTTTTGTCTTGGCAGTCTTCGGCCTTTCAATACCAGTGGTGCAGGTGGCCGGTGGTGCCGTAGTCTGCGCGCTAGCCTGGAAGGTTCTGGGCGACGCATCCAAACCCGTCGACGTGAAACTGGACGCGCCTCAATCCAGGCTCATCGCAATGGGGCGGGCAATCACGCCACTGACTTTGCCGATGACAATTGACGCTGGCGCCATTTCGGTAGCGATAACTGTTGGCGCTTTTCACGCCAACTCGTTCAAAAACACCGTGATCCAAGTGTTTGCTGCTGTCATCGGTTCCGCCATCATTGCGCTGTGCATTCTTTTGACGTATCGCTACGCCAATCGCGTCAGTGGCAAGATCGGACACACGGGAATGATGGTACTGGTGCGGTTATCAGCGTTCATGATGCTGTGCATCGGGGTAGGCATCAGTTGGGATGGCATCAAGTCGCTGTTAGCGCAAGTGGGTATCCATGGCTAAATTTACTGCCTCCACCACCAAACTGTATCGGCTTGAACCGCCTTACGTTGATCCCACTGCTGACACCAGCGCACCTGACCCTCAATCACAGCTTTGCGCTCGCCCAACGTTTTGATGCTGTCCGTTCGCGCCTGGTGTTGAAGCTGTTTGTCTACGCAGATCTCGTGCACTAACTCCGCCCGGTCCTTCAGTTTGGATTCCAGGATCTCAAGCTTTTCGCTTTTTTGCCTTCATCCTTGTAAAAGCCCGGTTGGAAATCTGCGAAAAAACCTCGGTGCCAATCAAGGTCTGCAGCACTTCGACCCGCTCATCTTCATGGGGCCAGCGTGAAAAGTTGGAGATTGAATCAGCGGTAAATATATGCGCCCGGAAACTGAACTTGACTCATCTTCAATGCGTTTGTCATGGTGTATCCAGGATGCGGCCTACCTCGGCTGATGCATGGTGTGTCCGGTGCCAAGCCATGGCAGCAGCGTAGTGATCAGCATGGAAGATGTATGTTCGGTAGCGCACGCAGGGATCGAGTGCAAAGCTACAAAATGGATGCCGACCTGATGGGCCTCTTGCACCGTCACAATATTCCTATGATTTGGAACGTATCGCGCCAAAAGGCGCGAAGCCTAAAATGCTGCGCTTTGTCTTGCTCATCAGCCATCGACCTGTCGGACCAGAAAGCGATTCATTCCTTCATGCTTCATGATTCGGCGACCCAGGCCAACACCGGTTGAGCAGTCGACATTCATTTTTTCTACGCTACTTTCAAAAGGACTGCCTCTCATGCCCATCTCATCTTCCACGTTGACCGCCATTCAAAAAGTCGGTGCTGCTGCGTTCACCGCCGACGACAAGCTCAAGAAAGAAGTCCAGAGCTATGCTGAACGCGTGAACACGGCGATGGTCAGGAATCCCTACAACCTCGGCAACGATGCCCTGATTGAAGCCTGGAAGGTCCTGGCCCGTCTGTCCAAAACGATGATGGGTATTGAAGACGAGCTCAAGAACATTCACCGCATCGCTTCCGAACTGACCCAGGATGACCAGCCCAGCGTGCGTGACACCCCGGCACTGGCAGCCCCGGTTGCCAAGAAGGAAAAGGCCAAGAAGATCGATGCAGCGGTCACCACCGTGAAGGTCAAGGCCAAGAAGGCAAAAGCAGCGCCTGCAAAACCAGCCTCAGTTGCGGCCAAACGCCGTGTTGCCAAAAAAGCCGCTGTCTTACCACCCACCGCACCAGTCAAAGCTGCACCTGTCAAGGCAGCCAAAAAAGTAGCAGCAACGACATCCAAGACAACAGCCAAAGCAGCGCCAACAGTTGCCGTAAAAGCCAAAAAGACCAAAGCAGCAGGTGTACCCGTTCAGGTGTCAGATCTCAAAGGCAATTCAGCCAAGCTGATGGCGCATCTGCAAGGTGTCCTCACGACAGCGGACTTCACGAACATCAATCAGAGTGCCGCGGCCAAGGTCGCAGGTATTCCGGTTGGCTCCATGGGTGCCACCATCGTCCGCCTTGTCAAGTCAGGTCGAATTGTGGGCGGCGCAAATGGCAGTCTGAAACTGGCTGGAACTCCTGCAATGGCAGCATCAGCTACTCCGGAAGAAGCACAGGCGGTGGCACCCGTGCCTGTTGAGGCTACAGCGCAGGCGTAATCCAGACGACCCAGGGCATGCCGACAGCCCTGGGTGCCTGGTTCAAGATGGCATAAAGACGGTGGTGATCACACTTGCCGCCTGGGTCTCTGCGAGAAAATGGCAACTTCCTTGTCAGCACCCAAGAGCTTATCCATGCCCATCACTTATAGCGATATTCAGGCCCTTGATCAGCACGATGCACTGGCCCCGTTGCGCGATCACTTTATCTTGCCCGAGGGCCTAATCTATCTGGATGGCAATTCCTTGGGGGCACAGCCTAAAGCGGCTGGGAATTACTGGAGCTACAAAGAGCTTAAACGTGGTTTTTTCGCGTTGGGGCTGAGATTGAGGCTACTTTAAAGCTGGCACTCAAGAATGACTGTTCTTGGCACGATCCCGTGACCCGTCAGAGTGAAGACCTGTTGGTCGCACCGATGGTCTTTGTGACCAAAGCAGTAATTGACCAGGAGATGAGCAGTGCTCCGGGCCAACACCGGCCGAAGGCTGGTTGTTGTCGTGCACCCAGACGTGTTCGGCGCGCATATTCCCGAGACCAAATGGGAGTCGGCCACCGTCACCACTCTCGATGAGCGCATCCCGAAATACATCCAGAAGATCGCCAAGCGTGATCCGTTCAGCGGTAAGGTGGTCACTGGCGGCATCGTGACCGCAAAAGACTCATCGTGGCTGCTCAGTTGGACGGTGAACCGGCAGCCCCACTTCAAGCAGCAGCCCAAGGACCAGATCGTGGCTTGGGTCTATGGGCTGTTCGTCGAGCAATCCGGCGATTACGTGAAGAAGCCGATGCAGGACTGCAGCGGCGAG
>CAIVHU010000150.1 GCA_903905735.1 uncultured beta proteobacterium | reverse complement strand
GTTGTTACGTCCGTCGAAATCTAAGGTCGAACGCGCCGCAAATGCCCCGGGATTTTTGAGAGGATTGCGTAAAAAGTTCCCCGACCTAATGTGGGACACAAGCGCAAAAGAATAGGCCAGTACACCTTTGTTATCGTGGAAATTTACAAGACCACCACGATGCAAAAGAGACCAGCCTATGAACAGAATTTTAGCGAGCGTGACCACGCTTGAGCAACACCTTGTTGCTGTAGGCACAAGCAGTGAGATATATCGACCACTGCGCTGTCCCCACTGTGGCATGGCTGGCCTGTGGTGCCACGGTTGCTACTTTCGCAAAGCCGACCGCAGGGCAAGCGAGTCCGCCCAGTCACTCAACCCGGTACCCATCCCGCGCTACCTGTGCAATGGCTGTAAACGCACCTGCTCCCGGCTACCGGCCTGCATTGCGCCAAGGCGCTGGTTTGACTGGGTCATGCAGCAACTGGTTTTACTGATGCTGCTGGCGGGCAACTCGGTACGCCAATGCCATCAATGCAGCGCTCGAGCCCGCAGCACCGTGCGGCGCTGGCGCGACTGGCTGGGTGTGCGAGGTGAAACCTTTTCCTTCTGGCTGCGTAGCCGGTTTCCCGAATTGGGTCGGCACCCCGATCAAGACGCTTTCTGGTGCCACGTCATGCAAGACACGACCCTGATGCAGGCCATGGCCTGTTGCGACTGCCACACCTGTGTCCCATGATGCGCTGCCTCTTGGTCGCGTAGCGACAAGCATGGCCCCACCCGGGTGGGGCCCCCACACACTTTAGCCACTTCCATGGCGCTCGATTTGGCGGTGTCATCAAGACCTCTTTAATCTTTTGAGGTGTTTGACATGTCAGAAATCCATCCCTTGGCCCTGTTTCGCCTGTCGGTGCTGGGCGCACTGGTGAGCCGCGAGCGGCTGCACCGTGGCGAACTACAAAAAACCATTCGCGAGTTGGCCTCTCGTGAATACGCTATTCCCCACTCACAGCGCACCATGCTGGCCGAGAAGACCATCCAGGCCTGGTACTACACCTGGCGCAAAGAGGGAATTGCCGGCTTGGCACCAAAGGTTCGCATTGATCGGGGTCAATCCAAAATCACCCCTGCACTGCAGGAAGCCGTATTGACTGCCAAGAGAGACAACCCAAGGCGCTCGGTGCGCCAGATCAAACGCTTGCTAGAAGCTGATGGTCAAGTTGCACATCAGACGCTGTCACGCTCGAGCGTTCACCGCTTGCTGCAACACAATGGCTTGTCGCGCCTCACTGGATCGGCCAGCCTGCCCGAGGAGAAGCGCAGTTTCGGGGCCGAGTTTGCCGGCACCATCTGGTACGGCGATGTGATGCATGGCCCGCGTGTGCCCATCAAAGGGCAATTGCGCAAGACCTACCTGGTCTCCTTGCTCGATGATGCCTCCCGCCTGGTGGCGCACAGTGCCTTTTGTCTGGGCGAGACAGCCCTGGACATTGAGGGCGTGCTCAAGCAAGCGTTACTGCGCCGGGGCGTGCCCATCAAATTCATTGTCGACAATGGCGCGGCCTATCGGGCAGCCACTTTGCAAGGCGTGTGCGCCCGTCTGGGCATTCACCTGATCTTTTGCCGTCCTTATGCGCCTGAGGGCAAAGGCAAACTCGAGCGCTGGCATCGCACCTTTCGTGACCAGTTCCTCAGTGAACTCGATGAACGCCGGATCACCAGTCTGCAGGACCTCAATGCGCGGCTGTGGGCGTGGATCGAGCAGGTGTATCACCAAACGGTCCATGCCAGCTTGGACGGACTCACGCCACTGACGCGCTACCAGCGTGATTTACCCCGCATTCGCACTCTGGGGCCCAAGGCCGTCGAACTCGATGCGCTGTTTTATCACCGTGTGGAGCGCTTTGTCAGGAAGGATGCCACGGTGTCGTATTTGGCGCAGCGTTTTGAGGTGCCCTATGAACTCTCGGGCAAGACGGTGCGCCTGGTGGTCGATCCCCATGCCCAGCGCGTGGTGGGTGTGGAGGATAAGGCCGGGGTGTCACTGGGGCGGGCCACGGCTTTGGATGTGCTGGCCAATGTGCATCGCAAGCGGCGCAAACCCGAGCCGCCAGAGGGAGTCGGTGCAGTTGGCAACCATTGCGGCAAGGGGCCGCGCAAAGGCCCCAATCTGGTGGAGTTGGCCCATGCTCAGTATCACGGTAATAAACGCCCCGATGTCGCCGCCGCCAACACCACAGCGAAGGCGTAAATCATGTACCTGCAACATTTTGGTTTGCGTCATGCTCCGCTGGGTAAAGACGCCCCTGAGCTTTGGGATGACGGGACACTGGCGCATTTGAGCCAGCGTTTCAATTGGTTGCTGCAGTCCCCTGGTGTCGGACTGCTCACGGGCGAGCCCGGCGTGGGCAAGACTGCAGCGCTGCGCAGTTTGACCAGTGGCCTCAATCCGCACCGCTATCAGGTGTTGTATCAGGCAGAGACTGACTTTGGTCGCTTTGATATTTACCGTGGTCTGGCCCGCGCCCTGGGGGTGGAGCCCAGTTACCGGCGCGCCCAACTGTGGCGTGACATCAAGCAGCGTGTGCATGAGATGGTGGACTCCAAGCAGCTCACGCCGCTGTGGATCATTGATGAGGCGCAGAACCTGCCTGCGGAGTTCTTTCGGGACTTTCCGTCGTTTTTGAACTTTGCCTTTGATTCGCGTGATTTGATGACGGTCTGGTTGGTGGGGCATTCACAGCTGTCGCAGACTTTGGAGCGGGCACCTTATGCGGCACTGGCCAGTCGCATTCAGGTACGGGTACATCTCAGGGCGGTGCTGGAGCGCGAGCGTTTTGGGCTGCTGATGGCGCACGCGCTCAAGAGTGCGGGTTGCCAGCACACGTTGATGGCGGACTCAGGGCTGGAGATTTTGCGCCAGGCCTCCAAGGGGTTGCCACGCCAAGCCGGGCGCATTCTGTGCACCGCCATGCGTTTGGCTGCGCCCAAGGGGCTCAACCATTTGCCTGATGATTTGTTGCAGCAGGCCATTGGGGAGTTGCAATGAAATCCTATCCCGACACCGGCCACAACGATGGGCACGATGCCCGTGCCAGAGTCACTCTGCCCAGACTCAGTGATGAGGCGGTCATTGAGATTCATGACTTCATTCACCAGTTGCTTGATCGCTTTGAGACTTGTTACAGCCAGCAGATCGATCGCTTTTATCAGGCAATCAACGACGAGATGAGAGACGATACATTGGATTTGGGGGATTGGCCGCTGTAAGAACACGTCCTCTCACATCAGCAACGCCGCCAGCTTCACAACTGGCGGCGTTGCTGATGGCGAATATCTCGACGCAGCTCCCCACCTGTGTCCCACACTTCGTGCGGCTAGTGCACTTTCCATAGCACGGTGAGACACATCGCTTGGTTTAACCTGCAATAGTGTGGGTTCGTTTGTCGAATTTTGCGTGGGGCGTAACACCTG
>CAIVHU010000149.1 GCA_903905735.1 uncultured beta proteobacterium | reverse complement strand
GGGCGTAGCCACCAAGTACATGCCCAATTACCTAGCCTGGATGCGTATATCAGAGTGGTACAAGGCCGACCTAAAGCCAGAGCATTTCGTCATTTCAGGGCTGGGCAGGCAGCTCATCAATACATAACGCGAACAGAGCCACATTTAACCAGTATATTGCAATGATGATGACTGCACCACAAGTAGCCAGGCCTTGTGCTTATTATTTAAGCACACCTCGCCAAGCCAGGGCTGGTCTGGGTTTGCCGACTTGTTCAGGCTCTTGTCCACAGGCTTGGTCCCGCTTATTGGGGACAAGGGCTGAGATACGATCTTTGGCATTCAGTTCTGCTCACCCTTCCCACGCCTAAAAATTCAGTGCAAGCCTTCTACGCCGATCATTTTGTGTTGCCCTTGCCTGAAGGCCACCGCTTCCCGATGGCCAAGTACGCCTTGCTGCGACAGCGCCTTTCCCAGCAGATGTCAGTCATCCAGATGCACGAAGCGTTGGTAGCCAGCGAGGATGAGTTGTCTCTGGTGCATACCCTGCGATACATCCAGGCCGTGACCCAGGGTGGACTGAGTCCGGCGGAGCAGCGTGAGATTGGATTCCCGTGGAGCGCCGGTATGGCAGAACGCGCTTGTCGTTCGGTTGGTGGCACCTTACAGGCCGCTCGGGCAGCGTTGTACGGTGGTGGGGTGGCTGCCAACCTGGCGGGAGGAACACATCACGCCTACCCCGACAAAGGCAGCGGGTTCTGCGTCTTCAACGATGTCGCTGTTGCGGCTCGGCAAATGCAGCGGGAATGGTCAAACCAGAGACACCGGCACCACAACGATGCCAAAGGGCTTCAGGTCGCCATCGTGGACCTGGATGTGCATCAGGGCGATGGCAGCGCATACATCTTTGGCGACGACCCTTCAGTCTTTACCTTGTCGCTGCATGGGGCCAAGAACTTTCCGGTGCGCAAACAACACAGCGATTGCGACATCGAGTTGCCCGATGGCTGTGAAGATGCGGCCTATCTCCAAGCCCTGGAGCAGGGGCTGGACCAGCTGGAGCATCTGTTCAAACCCGGTCTGATCTTGTATCTTGCCGGTGCAGACCCGAACGAAGGCGACCGACTCGGACGACTGGCCGTAACCGAAGCAGGCATGCAGGCACGCGATCAAAAGGTGTTTGAATGGGCATGGCAGCGCCGTGTGCCCGTGGCCATGGTCATGGCAGGGGGTTACCTGCGCGATGAGCGTGGCCTGAAGGAAGAATCCGTCAGGCAGTATGTCCACCATCTGAACGGATTTGCGACATTCCTCAAGCGCATCAACTCCGAGTCGGTGTCGACGTTTTCGCCTGCGCTTATTGCCGCCTTCATTGTTGACCGATGTCCTGGCCTGGCCCGCACGAGCCGTCGCGACCTCTGTGGCACATTGCGCGTCTTTCTGCGCTACTGCTATCGTGAGGGACTCATCGATCATGATCTCAGCGCGACGGTGGAGATGCCCAGGACATACCGGCTGGCGGATGTGCCGCGTTCCATCTCATGGGACGAAGTCCGACGCATGTTGGCTGTGGTGGATCGGCGCGCGATAGTGGGTCGCCGCGACTACGCCATTCTCTTGCTGCTGGTGACTTATGGCCGGCGTGCGAACGAGGTGGCCAAGCTCACCCTGGACGACATTGACTGGAAGCGAGAACGACTCAGCATCCCGCAACGCAAGGCTGGCCACTGGTCAGCCTATCCCTTGGCCGGCGTCGTGGCCGAGGCGATCATTGACTATCTCAAGAATGGACGGCCCGAGACTTCGGATAGGCATGTGTTCTTCCGCACCATGGCGCCGCGCAAGCCGATTAGCAGCGCCGCGATCTCGTCGGCCGTGGCGAAGTATCTTCGCCAAGCCGGCGTGCAAGTCCACCGCCCCGGAGCCCACACGCTGCGCCACACCTGCGTGCAGCGTCTGGTCGACGCCGAGTTCTCGCTGAAGACGGTCGGAGATTACGTTGGCCACCGATCGCCGCAGTCGACCGAGATTTACACGAAGGTTGCCCTGACTGCACTGCGCGAAGTTGCCATGGGCAACGGGGAGGCCCTATGAGCCGCCCTCACGCCGAGCTTCACAGCGTGCTCGCCATTGCGATCACGGCCTTCTTGCAATACAAGCGAGCCCTGGGCTGCAAGTATCAAACGGAGACCGCCGCGCTGCATTTGCTGGATGCCTACGTGGCCAATCAGCGCTGCATGACCTGGGAGCAAATCGACAGCAGCCTGATCGACGCCTTCCTCGCTTCTCGTCCGCGTTCCCACGCACGCAGCTACAACAACCTGGTGGCCGTGGCGCATCGTTTCTTCGAGTGGGCGGTGACGCAGCGGATGACCGACCATAACCCGGTAACGACAAGGCCCCGACGTGTGACGGGACAACGCATCCCGTACCTCTTCAACCTGGATGAAGCAAGGCGTCTGCTTTATGTCGCACGCAGTCTGGAGAGCCGATCCCGCGCGCCCATGCGCGGGCTGGTCTACGAAACAGTGTTTGCGCTGCTCTACGGGTTGGGACTGCGTGTGGGGGAAGTCACAAGGCTCCTGGTGGGAGACGTCGAGTTTGATCGCGCCACGTTGTTCGTTCGTGACACCAAGTTCAACAAAAGCCGCCTCGTGCCGTTCGGTCCGCAAATGGGCGAGCGCTTGACGCGCTACGTTGAGCAGCAGTTCGGTGGACATGGCGATCCGCAGGCGCCTTTGTTCTCATTCACCAAGCGCGGCGCCATCCACGAGTGCACGATCAGCCTGGCCTTCCACTCACTGGTGCCGCGTCTCGGACTGCACATCCCCGCCGGCGTGGCACACCCTCGGCTGCACGATCTGAGGCATGCCTTCGCCGTGGGGACCTTGCTGCGTTGGTATCAGGAGGGTGTCGACCCCAATCGCCGCCTGATCCAGCTCTCCACCTTCCTCGGTCATACCGACCCTGCCTCCACTTCGGTCTACCTGACCATCACGGAAGAGCTGCTGCGTCAGGCAGACCTGCGATTCCGGGCATTCGCACCTAGACGAGGTCAATCATGAGCACCGTTGGACAAGTCCTGTTCAGCTTCTTCGAGGACCATCTCAAGGTGCAAAAAGGGTTGCGCCCAGGATCGATCAAGAGCTACCGCGACACGATGAAGCTCTTCCTGGCATTTACCGCACAAGCCAGCCACAAGCCGGTTACGCGACTCAACCTGCCCGACTTGTCGTCGCAGAAGGTGCTCGATTTCTTGCAGATGATCGAGGGACAGCGCCACAACAAGCCGCAGACACGCAACCAACGCCTTGCCGCCCTTCACACTTTCTACCGCTTCTTGGCCGTGCATCATCCGGAGATGCTGGCCGAAGCGCAACGGGTTGAGGCGATTCCGAACAAGCGGACCCAGCCACCCGCAACGCGCTACTTGGAACGCGATGAGATTGATCGTCTGTTCAAGAACCTTCCTGCTCAGGGTCACCTCGCCCTGCGTGACCAGGCGCTGCTCATGCTGCTCTTCAACACGGGCGCCCGTGTTCAGGAGGTCGTTGAGCTTCATGTCGGCGATGTGGACCTCGACGGACCGCTACGCGCGCGGCTGCATGGCAAGGGAGATAAATGGCGTGCTTGTCCGATTTGGCCAGAGACTGCTGCATTGCTCAGGCAGCTGGAAACGGTTCAGACCGGCGACGCAAAGAGCGCGCTGTTTGTCTCCAATCGGCACCAGTCGCTCACACGCTTTGGTATCTACAAACTCGTCAAGCGGCACACGCAGGACCTGATCCGAACCGGGACGCGGGAGCAGCGCTCGGCGATATCGCCACATGTGTTTCGACACACGGCTGCGGTTTGTCTCCTGGAAGCCGGTGTCGAACCCAATGTGATCCGCGCCTGGCTCGGCCATGTCAGTTTGGACACCACCAACCGCTACGCTGAGATCACTATGCGTACCAAGGAGGCGGCTCTCGCGGTATGCATACCTCCGACCTCTTCGGCCGCACTCCCCGCTGCCGCCGGATGGCGCAAGGATCAGGACCTGATGAAGTGGCTGCAATCACTCTGAAGATTTTGTGCCCATCAAACTGCCCGCCTTCAGCAGCAGCGGGCCCCGCCCGATGGTTCGCCACATAACGAGCGGCGCCACAAAAGCTGGACAATCTCAAGGAAGGGATACGCTGTATGGTGCCGTCGATGGTCAGAAATTCGGCGTCGAGCGGCCAACCGTGAAGGCGCGCTCTTACCGCAAATACTTTGGACGCGGCAAGGGCGTCGTGGCCTACACGCTGCTATGCAACCATGTGCCGCTCAACGGCTGCCTGATCGGCGCGCACGAATACGAGGCGCACCATGTCTTCGACATCTGGTACCGCAACACATCGGACATCGTGCCGACCGCCATCACCGGAGACATGCACAGCGTCAACAAGGCCAACTTCGCCATCTTGTACTGGTTCGGCCCGCGCTTCGAGCCGCGCTTCACCAACATGGAAGACCAACTGAAGGAACTGTATTGCGCCGACGACCCTGCACTGTACGAGGACTTCCTGATCCGCCCGGTCGGCCAGGTTGATCTACCGGTGATCGTCGACGAAAAGCCGAACATGGACCAAATCGTCGCCACGCTCGGGCTGAAGGAGATGACCCAGGGCACGCTGATCCGCAAGCTGTGCACCTACACTGCGACGAACCCGACTCGGCGCGCGATCTTCGAGTTCGACAAGCTCGTGCGCAGCAGCTACACGCTGCGCTACCTGCGCGATCCGCAACTGGAGCGCAACGTCCACCGCTCGCAGAACCGCATCGAGTCCTACCACCAGCTACGCTCGACCATCGCCCAGGTCGGCGGAAAGAAGGAACTGACCGGGCGCACCGACATCGAAATCGAGATCAGCAACCAATGTGCGCGCCTGATCGCCAACGCGATCATCTACTACAACTCGGCCATCCTGTCACACCTGCTGACGAAGTGCGAGGCCAGCGGCAATATCAAGGCCGTGGCGCTGATCACCCGGATCTCGCCGACGGCCTGGCGGCACATCCTGCTGAACGGGCACTACACGTTCCAGAGCGGCGGCAAGATGATCGACCTGGACGCGCTCCTGGCCGGGTTGGATTGGGGGTGACGGAATTTTCGGCGGTTCCGGCGTGGAACCCCTATATAGCCGCCAGTCATTTCTTGGACGCCAACGTCTGCAATGGAGCAGTCAGATCACAAATCTGTAGGTCGGCTCCCGCTGCAGTGCCGAATTACGTTTTGCTCCACACCAGACGTAAAATTTTTATGGTCAGTTTCGGAGTAAGTTTGTTGGCTCCAGAGACCATCAGGAGACAGTCGACTATCTGAATTGGTCGCCCCAAACATGACACTGGGATGAGAATATTCACCAAGAATGAAGCCTAAAGCGAGGGTTTTTCCTAAGAAAGCAATCGTTTGCGCAATCGTTTGCGGGTATAGAATTCGCTTCGAAGATGTCAGCGATGCGTCCTGCATAACCATTTGTCGTCTTCATTGGGTTTAAGACCGATTGCCAGTCACAAATTTAAGGAGTTCCTCTCATGAAATTTACCCGTCGCGCTGTACAAGCCACTATCGCTCTCGGTTTGCTGGGTGGGCTGTTTGCCACACCAAGCTTTGCACAAGAAAAACCAAAAGTTGCTCTTGTCATGAAATCGTTGGCCAATGAGTTTTTTCAAACCATGGAGGCAGGTGCCCAGGCGCACAACAAGGCTCATGCATCCGAATACACATTAGTTTCAAACGGTATCAAGAATGAGACTGATACAGCTGCCCAGATCCGGATGGTTGAGCAAATGATTGCGCAGAAGGCTAATGCCATCGTGATCGCTCCTGCTGATTCCAAGGCACTTGTACCCGTGTTGAAAACTGCGATCGACAAAGGCATCTTGGTGGTTAATATCGATAACCAACTGGATCCGGCCGTTCAGAAAGAGAAAGGCATCCAGATTCCATTTGCGGGTCCTGACAATCGCACAGGAGCCAAACTGGTAGGTGACTACCTAGCTAAACAACTGAAGCCGGGCGACAAGGTGGGCATCCTTGAAGGCGTGTCAACCACCTTTAATGCCCAACAGCGCACCTTGGGTTATGAAGATGCAATGAAGGCTGCTGGCGTGTCGGTTGCTAGCGTGCAGTCTGGTGATTGGGAAATCAACAAAGGCAATACAGTGGCTTCCGGGATGCTGCGTGAGCACCCTGATCTCAAAGCATTGTTGGCTGGCAACGACAATATGGCCATCGGTGCCGTTGCAGCGGTAAAGGCTGCAGGCAAAGTTGGCAAAGTGATGGTGGTGGGATATGACAATATTGATGCCGTGAAGCCCATGCTCAAGGATGGTCGCATGCTCGCAACCGCCGATCAATTTGGTGCCAAGCAGGCGGTCTTTGGTATCGAAATCGCTTTGAAAGCTCTGAAAGAAAAGAAAACGCAATCTGAAATGCCAGCTGCCATTCAGACCGATGTGGTCTTGGTGACCAAAGACAGTAAGTAAATCGGGTTCTGATTCATTGGTGTGCGGCGGCGGGTTGTGAGTTTGAAACAATCATGCACCCGTCAGGCATGCACTGTGGCGGTCGCTGACAGAGGGTCAATGTCGGCGACCCGGCACTTTGAAACCTGAATAGATCCATGCCATGCAGTCCTCCATTGACTCCCTAGCGCCAGTCCTGACTGTCGAAGCCGTAGGTAAAACCTACGTCACTTCGGTGTTGCAGGACGTTAGTCTGAATTTGCATCCGGGCGAAGTGCTGGCCTTGACTGGTGAGAATGGCGCGGGCAAAAGCACGCTTGCCAAGATCATTTGTGGACTCGAGCCGCCCAGCCAGGGGACGATGACTCTGGCGGGGAAAGTATTTGCGCCAAGTTCCCGGCGTAACGCTGAGAGCTTTGGTGTGCGAATGGTCATGCAGGAACTCAGCCTGATACCCACCTTGACGGTGGCGGAGAATCTGCTTCTGGTGGAAATTCCGAACCGCGGGAGGTGGCAAGCCAGTTGGATTGACCGTGCTCGGCTGAATGCATTGGCGACGCAAAAACTTGCCAAGGTTGGGATGCAGGCCATCCATCCGGAAACACCCGTATCGGAACTGGGGATTGGTCAGCAGCAAATGGTCGAGATCGCCCGCAACCTGCAGGACGATACCCGGGTGTTGATTCTGGACGAGCCAACAGCGATGCTCACACCGAGCGAAACGAAGCATCTGTTTGAGCAGATTGCCAGACTCAAGTCCCAAGGCGTGGCCATTATTTACGTGTCGCATCGGCTTGAAGAATTGAAGACCATCGCCGATACCTTAGCGGTCTTGCGAGATGGAAATTTAGTCAAGGTCTGCCCGGTCGACAGCGTCACCGAAGATGACATCATTCAATTGATGGTGGGCCATTCTGTTTCACAAGACCTTGAACGACCACGTCGGCCACGCGGTCACCTGTTGCTCAGTGCCAAAGACATCGGCAGGGGCCGTTTGGTCAAGCAGATCAGTCTCGATCTGTATGCCGGCGAGGTTTTCGGCCTGGCTGGACTCGTGGGTAGCGGACGCACTGAAGTCGTCAGGTTGCTGTTTGGTGCCGACAAAAATGAACATGGTGAAATCACCGTCTTTGGAAATTCGCCCGGACAGCCCATACGAGCCAAAGTCCGAAAATGGTCGTCGCCCATGGCTGCGATTGCATCAGGCATTGGCCTTATCACGGAAGACAGAAAGTCCCAGGGCTTGCTGCTCACCCAGCCAATCCGCATCAACACAACCTTGAGTGATGTTGGAGCCGTCTCAAAAGCCGGTTGGCTGCAACGAGCGCTGGAAACCAAGATTGTCAAAGAATTGATTCAACGCCTCTCCGTGCGGTGCAACTCGATGGAACAAAACGTGGGCACGCTGAGTGGCGGGAATCAGCAAAAAGTGATTGTGTCGCGTTGGCTGCACAGAAACAGTGACATCCTATTGCTTGATGAACCTACACGCGGCGTCGATGTCGGTGCGCGGGCTGAAATCTATGCGGAGCTCGAACAGATGGCGCAGTCCGGCAAAGCCCTGCTCATGGTGTCCAGCGACCTGCGCGAACTCATGCAGATGGCTGACCGTATCGGTGTCATGAGCAACGGACAGCTAATCAACATTTTCGAGCGTGGTCATTGGACAGAAAAGTCCCTGTTGGCAGCGGCTTTTAACGATGCACATCATCAACCAGCGCCTTTGGCTGCCTGAACTTGCTAGCCCGTTCATGTCATCTTTATATTGATCCCCACTATGACTACCTCACTGAAGCAAGAATCCAAAGGCACGGCAAGAGGACAAATGGCGACCTACCTTGGACTCGCTGCCGTTCTGTTGGGGATGGTTATTTTCTTTGGCAGCCTGAGTGAATACTTCTTCAGCGTTGACACATTTCTGGCGATCGCCAACGAAATCCCAGCCCTGCTGGTGATGTCAGTTGGCATGACATTTGTCCTGCTCATTGCCGGTATCGACCTGTCCGTCGGTTCGGTCCTGGCTTTTTCTGCAGCGGCCGCTGCGAACGCCATCTTGCAGTGGCACTGGGGAAGTCTATCGGCGGCACTTCTTGGGCTTATTGTCGGCTTGGCGTGCGGTGCTTTCACGGGATGGGTCACTGTGGCCTGGCGGCTGCCGTCTTTCATCGTGTCGCTTGGCATGTTGGAGGCGGTGCGCGGAGGTGCATATGTGTTGACCGACTCAAGAACCCAGTATGTGGGCGATGCGATGGCGGGTTTGGCCACGCCTTGGCTGGCGGGCATCTCCATTGCCTTTTTTATAGCGGTTGCCCTGGTTTTTATTGCCCAAGTTGTGTTGACGAAAACAGTCTTTGGCCGCTATGTGGTGGGAATAGGTACCAATGAAGAAGCGATGCGTCTGGCGGGCATCAACACCAGCCCGATTCGCATCGCGGTATTTGCGTTCACTGGCTTACTGGCTGGGCTGGCGGGTTTAATGCAATCCGCCCGCCTGGAAGCTGCAGATCCAAACTCGGGCACCGGCATCGAATTGCAGGTGATTGCAGCGGTGGTGATTGGGGGCACCAGCCTGATGGGCGGACGTGGATCGGTGATCAACACCTTTTTTGGCGTCTTGATCATCGCTGTTCTGGAGGCTGGTCTGGCACAGATCGGGGTAAGTGACCCCAGCAAACGCATCATCACCGGGTGTGTCATTGTGGTGGCGGTGATCATTGACACGCTGCGTCAAAAACGCAGCGCCGCAGTCTAAGATCAACAGCTTTTTACGCAAATGGCTTCTATTAAAGACGTGGCATTGAAGGCCAATGTTTCCACGACCACGGTATCGCACGTGGTGAACAGTACGCGATTTGTAAGTGACAAGATGCGCCACGACGTGGAATTGGCTATCCGGGAACTGAACTATGTGCCCAGTGCTGTGGCGCGTAGCCTCAAAAGCAATTCAACCAAAACAATTGGGATGTTGATACCCAATTGTTCCAACCCGTATTTCGCAGAGATCGTGCGCAGTGTTGAGGACCATTGTTTTGGTGCTGGCTATGCGCTCATTCTTTGCAACACGGATGATGATCCGCACCGGCAAGCGGCATACCTTCAGGTGATTTCCGAGAAGCGCATCGATGGAACGATCATCATCTCGACGGGGGACGACAAGGATTTGCTGCGTTTACTCAAAGGCTTGCCTATTCCAACAGTGCTGCTTGACCGCGAAATTAAGGAAGTCAATTGCGACCTGGTGGAAACAGCGCATTTGCAGGGTGCCCAAATGGCAACAGAGCACCTCATTGGACTGGGCCATCGCCGTATTGCTTGTCTGGCAGGCCCCGCCAACCTGAACTCAAGTGCCCAGCGAATTGAGGGTTGGCGAACTGCATTGGCCAAGAGCGGCCTTACCGACGAAGCTTCCCACTTACTATGGCAAAGTGACTTTACAAGTAGAGGTGGATTCACGACCATGCAGACCATCCTTCGTTCACCCCAGGTTCCCACCGCCGTTTTTGTCTGCAACGACCTGATGTGTATTGGGGCGCTCAGTGCCGCCCATCAGGCCGGTGTCCGGGTGCCGCAAGACATTTCTCTGATCGGATTCGATGACATCGAGCTGGCACGATTTGCCAGCCCGGCATTGAGCACCATTGCGCAACCCAAACACCGTATTGGCGTTACTGCCGTCGAGATGGTACTTGAACGTATTCAAGGAGGGCGAGTGGAGGCACGACAGGTGATCCTACAGCCTGAATTGATCGTTCGAAACTCAACCGCAAGAATAGATCAGGGAAAATGACCAGACATGCAAAAAAATGCATGCCTTTCAACATGACACAAATTTCCCCAAAAGTAGTTTGCCTCGGCAGCTTGAACATGGACCTGGTGATTCAGGTACAGCGAGCACCCTCGGAAGGCGAGACCGTTCAAGGCGAATCGATCAGGTATGTGCCTGGCGGAAAGGGTGCCAATCAGGCAGTCAGTTGTGCCCGCCAGGGCGCTAGGGTCAGCATGATGGGCAGGGTTGGCACGGACCATCATGGCAAGGTTCTGTGTGATGCCCTGCAGAAAGATGGAATTGCGATCCAGGGTGTGCAGGTTGATCCAGAGGAATCGACCGGTGTTGCGATGGTCATGGTGGAAGAAAGCGGACTCAACCGTATAGTGGTGATTGCCGGTGCCAACGGAAAACTCAGCCTTGATGAATCGCAGCTGGTGCAGGAGCTGAGCGATGCGCAGTTTCTGGTCATGCAATTTGAAGTGCCGATGGAGCAGGTGTTGCAGGCTGCCAAAGTTGCGCGCCGTCTTGGTTGCAAGGTGGTCCTGAATCCTTCGCCTGCCAAGATCTTGCCCGAAGAACTATGGTCGCTGGTGGATGTCATGATCGTGAATGAAACCGAGGCACGGTTCCTGACCGGTCTGTCACCAGATACCGACCCACAAGTTGCAGCGGAGGTTGGGCGTCAGTTGATAGCCAATGGTGTCGCCCAAGTAGTAGTGACCCTTGGTGCTCTGGGTGCCGTGGCAACCGACAGGGGCGGCTGTACCTACCATCCCGCTCCACAAGTACAAGTTGTCGACACCACGGCTGCAGGCGACACTTTTCTGGGTGTCGTCACGGTGGGATTGGCCAGCAACCAAAGCTTGACTGCCAGTGTCGATCTGGGTATTCGTGCTTCGACACTGTGCATTCAGACCATGGGTGCCCAGCCGTCGATACCCACTCTTGCACAAACTCTTCAAAGCTCATCTGTCCCGTCCTGGATTTCTCTATGAAACGCAATCTTTTACTCAACGCAGAACTCTCGCATCTCATCGCCACCATGGGTCACGGCGACATGCTCGTTCTTGGTGATGCCGGTCTTCCGATTCCAGTGGGAACCAATGCGCCTCAGCGTATCGATCTGGCGGTGTGCCCTGGTACACCTCGGCTGAAAGATGTGCTGAGGGCTGTTTTGTCTGAATTGCAGGTTCAAAGCACAGTGATTGCCGCGGAGGCATTGGACGCTGATCAACCACCAGCATGGTACACAGACCAGTTGAGTTTGACGCCCAAGACTGTGAGCCATGAGGAATTCAAAAAGGTATGTGTTACTGCCCGCGCCATCGTGAGAACTGGTGAGTGCACACCCTATGCCAATATCATTTTGGTCTCCGGTGTGACGTTTTAATACCTCCGCAGCGACTTTAGGCACCATGGCGAAGTCTATGAACAGCATTTGATCGGCATCCAAATTCCTGAAATTGGACTACCAGGAACCTGCCGGTCGTGGACGACAGGAACCGCTGCAGTCCTGTCTTAGGCTTCACCGCCACCAATGTCAGCAATATGGATCTGTCGAGTTAAATTGAAGGGCTGCTTCGTGGAACTCCGCCGTCAGTTCGGTGAGCATCCCGCAGCGCGTCCAATGGCAGGTATCGGGCAAACATTTCACGAAAACCATGGTCGGCTAAGGGCACATAGCTGGCATCGACGAATGCCAGATCATCCTTGGTCCCTGAGCAGGTCCGGTTAAGCCAGTACTGCCGACTCAGCAGGCACGGCTGCCACCGGCAGTGCTTCAGCCTGAACGGCCGATCGTGCCACTACGGGGGTCGTCGCCAGTTTCAAACTGCCATTGCCGCCACTCACAATCCGGCCAGCCTTGACCAGCCGACCGATGGTGGCGGCCATTGAGCCCACAGGAATACCCGCCACCTTGGCCACGGCACTCTGGTTGATGACCGTGAAGTCCGTCGTGTTGAGCACATCCTGCAAGTGGACCATCAGCTTGGCCGAATTGCCTTTGAGGTCCACCGTCTGAACGGGTGTACCGGTTGTTTTGGTCTTCTTGCTCTTGGCTTGAGTTTTGACGGCAACCTTGGGTGCTGGTTTGGTTGTCGCTTTGGTTGCAGCTTTGGCGGTCACCTTGCCGGCGTCCGCTGCGACTTTCTTCGCAGCCTTGACCGGTGCAGCAACGACCACTGGCTTTGCAGGCGCAGCCTTCTTGGCCTTGGCTTGGGTCTTCACCTTGACGGTCGTGACCACCGCATCGATCTTCTTGGCTTTTGGCTTCTTGGCAACCGGTGCTGCCAGTACCAGGGTGTCACGCATGCTGGGCTGGTCATCCTGGGTCAATTCAGTCGCGATGCGATGGATGTTCTTGAGTTCTTCTTCGATACCCATCATCGACTTGGCCATACGGGCTACCACCTTCCAGGTCTCGATCAGGGCATCGTTGCCCAGGTTGCTGGGATTCTTGAGCATCGCCAGGTTCACGCGTTCAGCGGAGCTCTGGACTTCTTTTTGGAGTTTTTCTTCGGCGGTGAACGCAGCAGCACCGACTTTTTGAATGGCGGTCAGTGTGGAAAGGGAGATAGACATGGGCGAGGATCTTTCAGAGATGATGGTTGTGCTTGTCACTGACTACCTCTGATGCGGAGCAGTCGGTAGAACCCGATGATTTTAAGTGCTCAGGTATTTGTATGCCATTAATCCCAAACATAGGAGTACGCTGCCGGGATCAGGTACCTGGATCAGACCGCTTGGTTGATGTCCCAAATCCGGCAACAGTCTATTGCGATGCTGGGTTTATCGCATACCCAGGACATTGGCATTACTGCAATCGACTGGCGCGCAGCAGTCGCCTGCGCCGGGTGTTCTTGTGCATCAGGCGCTCAATCTCCTGCTTGACTTTCCTGGTCTGGCGATTGAGCCTGACACAGAAGACAATGGCCAGGAGGATCCCGACCAGGGCGATGATGTTGTAGATATTGGCGTTTGACATGGCTAAATGACTCGAAGTATGGACGGATTCAAGGATCTACAAAACATTTGTGAACACCGACGTTCGGGAAATACGGGCGGACCTCTTCATGCTTGCACTCATCCCTCATCGTCCCTCGGCCAGAATCTGGGCAAGCTACCTTTGCGCCGCACACGCTTATGAACCGCACAGACTTGCAGGATGTAGCCCTCAAAGTTGTCAGCCTTGGAGGGTTCTCCGCAAACAATGCAGGCGTGTAGCGTCAGGACCTCGGCGTCACCCACAAGCTGACGAGCCTTACAGGTCGCCTTCATGCCTCCGTGCAGTAACGGCCATCTCCATTTAAATGCGAACCAAATACGCTGGCTAACGAGGAATCAAGCGCAGGAGGTAATCGAACTTCACATTGATTTTTACTTCACTGGCAATC
>CAIVHU010000148.1 GCA_903905735.1 uncultured beta proteobacterium | reverse complement strand
GATGGCGGTGCATCAACGCCAGTCTCGGTGGCCGCGGTGTCGGAAAGTGTCGAAGTTGCACGCATAGGTGCAACGGTAGAGGAAAAAGTTGACTGTGTCCAGCAATTTCTTTACTGGTCTACGGGTCTACCGAATATTTACTTTCTGGGGATAGTCCAGGGATAAGCGCTTATGCAGCCTTCGTCTCCGCGACGAGGTTTTGTTTGAGTGCAGCTTCCGGTTTGTCCATCTGGACGGCATTCTGCGGACCATCAATCCACTTTGTGTAGGTCCGCTGGAACATCTCCACGCTGTGCCCCAGTTGCTTCGCGCAAAAGCTGTGGTTCATGTCTGCCATCAGAAGCGCGGTGGCGTAGGTGTGCCGCATGTTGTACGGGCGCCTGTAGCGGATGCCCAGGATATTCATGCTCGGTGTCCAGTATGACCTGCGGAAGGCCCTTTCATCAGTCCACGGCTGGTCATACCGAGGGTCCTTGAAGACGGACACACCCTCGATCTGCGTGTGCTTGCGTTGACGCTGCAGGGCAGCCAGCGATCGGCTGTTTAGCTTCACGTCACGTTCTTTTCCTGTCTTTGTAGAGTCTTTCTTTTTACCACGAATCAGTGATTCTTTTACCCGTATGTAACCCTTGCTGTAGATCTGGAAACAGATGGTCAGGCAATCTGGGAGGTAGGTTGCGCCAAAGCCAAACAGAAGGAGTTGTTGTACGACCAAAAACAGGGTGGCAATTTATCCAGCGCCCTGGAGCAGTTCGCCCAGCGGCTGCAATCGACACCACTGTTGGTTGGGCATAACTTGCTGGCCTGGGATTGGCCGGTGCTCTCTCGCCACATGGATGTAGCTCAACCTCCGCAGTTGTGGGATACGCTGTTAGTGCAATATTTACTGGCACCACAAGCCAACTCGCATGCACTGGGCAGCAGTCACCATGCCGACGATGATGCGTTGGCCGCACTGAATCGGTTCGAAGAGCAGATTGCGTCTCTTGCACCGCCGTTTGCTCGCGAGTTGATTTTGGGCGAGTTTGCTGACGTGGCGCAATTGTTAGGCAGGGTTGCGAAAGCCATGTCTGAAAGTACCTCGTACGCTCGCGTTGAACCCAATTGGTTGGCCTCTTGTGATGGCGCAGATGCCTTCGTAGTGCTGCCAAACCACCGGTTGCACGAAGTGGACTGGGTGCCCAGTGTGACCGTGGTCTGCGCTAACCCGGCGGAGAACCTGCCGATTGATTTGCTCCAGATCGATGTAGACCGCCTGGCTTTGGCACTGCAGGGTGAAGCCACCCATGACGCGCCTACCGTGGTTCTTTTGGCTGTGGCGCAGCGGGCGCACCAACAGGGCATCGCATTGCGTATGGGAATGATCGCGCCCTGGCTGCTTGAAAGCAGCGCTGCACTAAATGCGGCGGTTCGGCAGGCCTGTTTTGAACCACGCATTGGGCAATTACAGGGCCGATATGTGGCGCCGATGCCGTGTGACGTCGGCCCCTTGCTTGCATGTGGACCTTCCGCATATCGGCTTCTGGACTGCCCGGAAAAGGTACTGGTGTTCGATGAGCAGCCAGTGGCGACAAAGGCGTTGCAGGAGTTGGCAACAGCCTGCAGTGCTTCGCCCTTGGTACGCGTTGAGCCGAGTGGTGACGTTCAGGTTTGGCTGCAGTCGGACCGGCCAGCCAGGCTGCTAGAGAAAGCTGCGGGATGGCGGTCTTTTAGAACCGCGCCAGTTCCAGAGCAGATGGCCCTGCGCGACCCCACAAACCGGGTGGTTCAAACCGCGCCGCCAATACTGGCAACGCGGCGCACGCTGGTGCTCTATCCAAACGCCATGGACCAGGCTGGGTACTGGATGGAGGTAATTCGCACTTTCCGTGAGATGACCAATGGTGTGGACAATGCGGTACCCATTTTGTTGGTGGGAAGTTCACAGTCCGGTGACTTGCTGAACCTGTTGAATATCTGTCTGGCCGAAATCGGTTGGGGTGAGTTGCAGCCAGAGCACCATAGCCGCCTGGAACATTTGCGACGGGCTGCGCATCGTGGTTATGCGTTGGTCGACTTGATCGAGCGCTGGCCTGAGTGGCAGGCATTGGCGGTTACAGCTGAGGTATCCCTGCGGCCGGTCGTAGAGGCCTTGCCGCTTGAGCGGTGGTACGCCGCAGCTCAAGCATTGCTATGGGAATGGATATTCCCGACATTCATTGGGCCATTCATCTGGGGCCCCCCGCATACCTGGAGGACTACCTCCAAGAGGTCGGTCGGATCGGTCGAAGTGCGACCGCTCGGGATAGGGCGAAATTGGAAAAATTGCAGGCCAAACTACTCTTTTCGCCGGGTGACTTCGAAGGGTTGCGCACAGAACGCGCCAAAGGCGCACTGCATTTGTCCGTCATCAAGAAATTCTACGAAGACATCTGCGCCAATGCGCAGCTAGTTGATGGTGCATGGATGGCTTTAGTGCCGCAGGATGGCTTCAATCCCCCTCGTGACCCTTCGGGTCGCGGCGGGCATTTACGTCTATGTTGTGGCGCGTTGGTCGTTTTCCGGGTCGAGGGAAATTGAGCGACTTGAGTACATGGTAGTTTCATTAGCGGACAAGCTTTTTCTGGACGGTGATGCGGCGGAGTCGCTTGTGAATTTGGCTGCCTTGCAAGGGCGTGAGTGGCTAAGTGCGGGGACTGAAGTTGAATCGCATCAGGCTGCCACGTTGCAAGATTGCTGTCGAGCTGATTTGGAAGAGCGGTTTCTTGCGTTCAGGGACTCTCACAAACGGGAAGATGCAGACCGTATTCGCATGATGGTTAGGTCCCTGGAACATCATCTGGAAAACAAAAAAAATGAAATCGCGCGAGCGAATCGATGGTTATCAGCTTTCAGGTAATCCCAAGCGCATTAAGATGATTCCGGCAGAGGTGGGTCGAATTAAAAAGGAAACGTTGCGTGTTGAGCAGCGTATAGCGGAGTTAAGGCTCCGCGCCGAGACAAAAGCGCAAGATAACAATGCAATGGCAAGCGCAAGAGCGATGTTTCTGGGGAAATGGGCGATCGGTCGATTTTGGCGCATACGCTTCTCTGTTGGCGTTGTCGATTGGGAGGGGAGGGGTGAGATCCAATCTGCGACCATGACGCCACTTACGGCCACCCAGATGGTCGCCCGGATGATAAGGCCGCGTAAATAAATAAACCTATCAATAGAGGAGAATTTATGCTATCCTTTGTGGAGCATGAATTCACACTCTGAACTGCAGAAGAAATTCACCTCCGTATGGCCGCTTCTGGATGAGCGAACACGTCGTCTCTTTGCCGCCAATGAAGCGGTGAGTTTGGGTTATGGTGGAATATCTGCAGTGCATCTGGCATGTGGGTTGTCGCGCCAATCTATTGCCAATGGAATACGAGAAATTGAAGAAGGTGTGACAACTCAGGCGGGGCGTATACGAATTAGCGGAGCGGGACGCAAATCCATCTTGGCATCTGATCCGCTGCTTGTGCAAGCCTTGGAAGAAATGATTGACGGACAAACCCGCGGGGATCCACAGTCACCGTTGCGATGGATATGCAAGAGCACCCGAGCCATTGCCAAACAGCTCTGCAAGAAGAAGCACGCCATCAGCCATACGAAAGTTGCGCAGATTCTGCATAGTCTGAATTACAGTTTGCAGAGCAACAGAAAGACAGAGGAAGGGGCAGACCACCCGGATCGCGATGCGCAGTTTGGCCACATCAATACAGCAGTGAGCAAGTCCATGGCGTTGGGTCTTCCGGTGATCTCGGTGGATACCAAGAAGAAGGAGCTTATTGGCAATTATGCCAATGATGGACAGCAATGGCTGGCCGCCAAAGAGCCCATCAAAGTTCAGGGCCATGATTTTCCCAGCCCGGAAATTCCTCGTGCCTATCCTTACGGAATATATGACCTCGCACGTAATGCCGGCTTTGTCAATGTCGGCACTGACCATGACACGGGAGAGTTTGCTGTAGCCTCGATCCGAGGGTGGTGGCGTCACGAAGGGCGCAAGCTTTATCCGCAGGCGACCCATCTGCTCATCACCGCTGACGGGGGTGGCAGCAACGGGTCACGCTTGCGGCTATGGAAGTTGGAGTTGCAAAAGCTCGCCGATGAGACCGGCATGGCCATTTCCGTCTGTCATTTCCCACCGGGCACCAGCAAATGGAACAAGGTCGAGCATCGCCTGTTCTCGTTCATCACATCGAATTGGCGCGGCGAACCGCTGGTTGATTACGAAACCATCGTCAACCTGATCGCCAGAACCACCACGGCCAAAGGTCTGAAAGTCAAGTGTCGTTTGGATCGACGCAAGTATCCTACTGGGCGCAAGATCAGCGATGAGGAGATGATGCACGTCAACGTAGTGCGCAACACCTTTCACGGTGATTGGAACTACGTCATAACGCCAAATACCATCAAGTCAACTTGATAGGTTTATTTGTTTACGCCGCCTAACCATCAAATAGTTCCATGCCATGCGCCACTGCCTTGGAGCCTCCGGTCGACCTCAGTCACCAGCATTCAACACCAACCAAGACACGTCTGCAACAAATACTCAAATCCCCAAGATCTCCCTCACTTCGAAGCAAACACCGACCCCATTAACCACGCCCAAACGAGCTCAGGGCGGTGCACGCCCCCATCGGCATTGCTCACATCGGCCCCTGGATCACTCAACAGCCGGCACAACGCGGCATCAACCAGCCCCCAAAAGTAGCCTAGAAAACACGAATCCGGTCGGTTCAATTTGCTTGGCAGAGCTAAAACCCGGCTACCAACTGCCGCTGCCGGGCTCGCCCTTGAATGGCCCAGACAGCTCCGACGTGATCCATCCGCCATAGAAACCTCCCGACTGCGCAACAACCTTGGCGCCGTCCACACTGCAATCGAGATCGTGAGCGTAAAAAGCGATGCACTGAGCCAGTGGCTCTGCTCCAGCCAAGGGCTGCGGATAGCTCCAAGCGACCTGTGCCAAGCGATGCACGCCGTTAACCAAATCCCAATAACGCGCAGGACCTTTCCACTCGCAAAATGAGCCGCCACCTGCAGAACGCAACAGTGAACGCTCTACATCGGCCAGCGGTAGATAAAAAGTAGGTGGGTGCGCGGTCTCCCTCACCGCCCAAGCACCACGCGTTCGAGCCACCTCGATCTCGCCCCAACGCACCACGATCTCGCGCACGTCGCGAACGAGTTCTGGTGGACGCGGAAAATCCCACACGGAGACCTGCCCCTGCGCGGGGACGTCTGCGAACGGTGGACGATCCTTTCCTCGCCAGCGCCATTGCGCCCGGGCTCGTGCCAGTGGGTCGAGATCGTCAGGGGTCATTGGATTAAAGGCGGAATCGTTGGGCATCACTGCATTTTCAGGCCTTCATGGTGCGCGCGGCCTTCCTTTGCGTCTTGGCCATGGCCCGACAACTGAGCGCCGAACCACTTGTGCAAAGCCGCGACCATCTTCGCATCCGAGGCCATGTTGGTCAATTCGGCAACGTCCTTGATGTCTCGGTAACCACCAAGTGGCCCGTACACGAATGCCATCCACGAACCCGCGCCCAGCGCAAGCCCCAATGAACTCGCGACCCAAACGAACCCGAACGCCCTAAACGATTTTGGGGCGTTATCCGTGATCAGTCCTGACGACTTCGAGCCCTAACGATCTCGAGACTGGAGCGGTGCCGTGGAATGCTCGAATCCGAGCCAATGGCGTACACAAGCGCACAGGCTGGCTGATGGGCTTGGCCACGCTGCCGGGGGCCGTGCACCACGAAGTCGGTTTTGGCAGGTTGCTGTTTTTACGACTTCGCGCGGGGGCCAATTTATTTGCGCGAGATTTCTGGTCTCAAACAGGTTTGAGATTGCAAGCGTATGATTAAAAACAACTTTTTTAAGGAGTTGGCTGCAAACCTGATGCAAACCTGATGCAAACCTGATGCAAACCGAGCCGCACCTGGTTCGCATCAAACCAACGCAGCGACGGTACGGCGAGCCAGTTCTGCGTATGCCAGCATCAGAATCTCTGACAGTTTTGGTTTTAGTGGTGAAAAAATTGTATGACAGGAAGGGAGAAAAACGTGGACCGGCAGTGCAGCGGTTGGTGACGACCACCAAGGGCAGCTTCAGGGTAGTCCAATAGGGTGACTCAAAAGACTTCGTCTTCATGGCTTGACACCGGTGAAGCTCATTGCAACAGTTCTGGATTTGTTGAGCGCGGCCAGGTAGAGACGCTTTGAGCCGGCGTCAAAGTAGCCAATCCCGGTCACTGTATTTGTGGCGCAGGCACCGCCACCGATGACCAACGACACATCATATAAATTACCCACTGCGCGCGGCTGAACCAGTCCGCCATATTGGCATTGGCTGGTCGCGCCGGTACCAGCGACCACACCCTGTGCGCTGATGATGAGGGTTACCGCATCGTTGCTGTTGGCAACCGAGGCAATGCCCAAGTAGTTACCTGCGAGGGCTGTCAAGTTTGGCGTTTGATCGTAAGCCGAGTTATACGAACTCGTGAATGTCAGCGGTGCATTCGAATTGGCATAGCTCACTGACCCGTTGAAGCTTTGCTTGGTGACGTAGCTTGCAGCAACCGTGGCGGGGTTGATACTCTGTCCTGACAGGTTGAAATCTATGGCGTCAGAAGATGAGAAATTGCCGTTAAGTGAAGCGCTTGTCCCTTGAACGAAACCGGCACTGACAGCACTGACGTAGGGAATGGAGTACAACAACCAATAGGTACCATCATCAAGAACCATAACCGTGACGGACCGCGAGGTGCTGGTACTGCCGTTCCACAACCCTTGCGCAGTGGCAACAGTTTCAGCGCCAGTACCGCTGCCTCCGCCTCCACCGCATGCTGACAAGACCAGCATCCATGACATGGCAAATGCTTTGATCATGGAAGGCGCATTAGTTTTCATCATTGATCCTTATCCCCAACTGAGGTTTGTGAATGGAGCTTTCGATCCAGATGAGAATGAACTTGCGAGCGAAGGTCGTCATTGCTCATACCTTAGCCACGTTCTCGAGAGATCTGGGGGTCAAAAATACCCGTCAAACGGTAATCCTCGAATATCTGCCTATATTCGCACAGTGCCAGCCAACTTTCTCCGAAACTGAAAGTTGTGGGGACCTGATCCGTCGCTTGGTGCAGTTGCCCTCATTAGCGCATGCCGAAGAATGACAAGACAGCGATGATGATGACGACTGCGCCAACCAAGTAGACGATGCTGTTCATGGAGTGCTCCTTTGTGGAAGTGAGAGAAAAGTGCAGACAAGATGTCGTGCCCGAAACTATGCATAGATGTCCGATTGACCATTGAAACTCGCGCTGCCAGGAAAGTCGGTCTGCCAGCGCACACAAAGTCCAATAGGCTTTACCTAGAATGTTCGTCAGTCGCGGTTTCTTTGAGTCTCTGGCCCCGGCTGCTCCATCCAAGAGGTTTTGACCCGGTGTGATGTCGCAAAGCGCTTGGCGCCGCCGGAACTGGACGTGGTGTGTGCCACGTAGCACGGCATGGCTGACTTATCAAAACCTGGCGACGCGGCACCGGCCCCAAGCGGTCTTTGGTTTGCCATCAAGAAAGTATTCGGTCGGTTGCTGGACTGGTTCGCTGTCCAATCCCTGGTCATCAGACTGAGTGTGCTTGTTGTGGCTGCACTGATCCCGGCCACCGGCATCTATTCGTTCACACTCCTGCACAAACAGGCTGCCCTGGCCGAAGAGGTCAAGGCGATGGTGGTTGCCGGAAAAAGCGGCGAAGGGACGTGGACCTTCAATGACAAACTGCCCGTTGTGTTTGGCACGGGCTCGGTGCTGAGCTTTCTGAATGACAGCCCGGTCGAGCGCATCACGGTGGTCTATGAACCGCTGTTGTTGAACGCATCGGAGCGCATCTTCCTGATCGAGTCCCTTGGCAGGCAATACGCGTACTACCCCAGCGACATGGAGAGCAAGATTTTTGCCGACAAGGCGGTCAGCGCAGCCTGGGGCGGCAAGATGGTGTTTATCCCTCGCGCCGAACTCCAGCCCAGCGCGGTGGACTTGTTTGCACGCCTGGACCAGCGTTTTGCCGACGCCCGCCCACAGTCTGAAAAGGACAGCTGGCGCGCCGGTGTCAGTGGTCTGTTGTCAGTGGCACTGACGTTGGGTGTGCTGGCCTTCCTGTATGTTCAGCTCAAGGCCCAGTACAAGTCGCTCAAGTTCATCGAGCCCGGCCAGGTCAACGGTTCCATTGACGATCTGGTGGGCATGGACGACATCAAGGCAGAGGTCGCCCAGATCAAGGACCAATACCAGCGCCGCACTGAGTACGCTGAGTACGGCATCAGCAAGCCCTTCAATGTCATGTTCAGTGGCCCGGCTGGCACCGGCAAGACCAAACTGGCTAGCTACCTGGCTAAGGAGTTGCATCTGCCGATTCTGTTTCATTCGGCGGCCAACCTGGAAACGGGGTTTGTCTCCGGCGGCTCGAACACGCTGGGCCGCATCATGACCATGGCCAGGCGACGCCGGCATTGCATTGTCTTTCTGGATGAGGCGCAGGACCTGTTCATGAAACGCGGTGGCCGCCGCAAGTTTGACGATGACACCGCCAACACGCTGCTGTCCGTGCTCGATGGCGTGCGCAGCAAGAACGAAGCCGAAATCATCTGGATCGTGGCCAGCAACTTCAACAGCGAAACCATGGAAATGGACGAGGCCATGCTGCGCCGTTTCCAGATGAAGGTGGACTTTCGCATGCCCAACCGGGATGAGCGCCTCGCCATCATCGGCCACTACCTGGATCAGCGCGCCGACAAGGTGCTGCCTGACATGGATCTGCGTCATCTGGTGGACGTTACCGAAGGCCGTAGCCCGGCCGACCTGGAGACCATCGTCAACCAGGCCGGCATCACGGCGGTGCAGGTCGGCGAGATGATTGGGGCGGACACGCTGATGCAGGCTGCCGAGCGGGTGCTGGTGGGCAACGTCAATACCCACACGACCGAGGAGCGGGATCGCGACCGCCGCATCATTGCCGTGCACGAGTTGGGTCACTTTCTGGTGGATTTTGAGCACGAGCGTCGCCTGACCCAGGGCAACTGGGTGCAGATCCTGGCCGACATGAAGACCGTCAAGATTTCGCTCAAGGCCAATGCGCGGACCAACGCACTGGGTTTTGTCTTTCACAAACAAGGTGCCAACCTGCTCAAGTCCAAGAGCGACATCGAACACGACGTGCGGGTGCTGCTGGGCGGTATGGCCAACGAGGAGCTGTTTTTTGGCGAAGATGGCACCACCAACGGCGCGCACAACGACATCACCCGCGTGACGCAGTTGCTGTACCACGCGGTGGGTGAAATGGGCATGTACCGAAAAACCCGGTTGAACTTTGGTTCTCTGACCAAGGACCGATCCGGCGGCGGCCGCGAATTGGATGAGGAAACACGCAGCCTCATGGAAACCCAAAGCGAGCGCCTATACAGCGAGACCAAGGCTGTGCTACAGCCGCTCAAACCGCTGACCGAGCACCTGGTTGGCCGGTTGCTGCAAGCGGGGGAAATGAGTCTGGATGAAGCGCTGTCAGAGATACGCAGCTTCGAGACGCTGCAAGCCTGATTGAGCGACCTGGCAATTTTCTTGTACGCCTTGGGGGTCCATTGCTGGGCGCACTTCGCCATGGGGGCAATCTGTTGAGTCATGAACTTTTGACCTTGAGCCCCAAGCAGCTCGAACGCCTATGTTGCCAAAGCGCCTGAAAGCCATTGGCCCGAGCACCCGCCACTTGACTCCGCCAAATGCCTGCTACACGAACGCAATGTCGCTGCTAACTCTCATGGTGCAGGACGCACCACCCCGAATCATGAAATATTGCGCTATGCTTCCACCATGCCGTGTCTTTACATAGCAGGTTGCGGCGTATTTTGTTATGTGCTGTATTTCACGTTAACACAACTTG
>CAIVHU010000147.1 GCA_903905735.1 uncultured beta proteobacterium | reverse complement strand
GCCAAGCCGGGACGGGAGCCCAAAGTGCCGTCCCCACTGTGCCCAATGTTCCGTGTTCGAAATGGCCTCCAACACAGCCCGCTCAGGCATGTGCGCCATCATTTGGTTCTCAAGATCAATCGCCGTCTCGGGCGTTAGCACTGCACGCAGGCGCGTTACAACCGGCCGCCCATGCTTACCTCGTCGCAGGTATGCCTGTTGACCGCTTCCTACGGCGGCGTCTAGGAAACTTGCCTTCTGATCAAGCACCTTTTTTACCGCACGGACCAGGCCATCGGCGCCATCTGCCCATCCGCGTGCCGTGGCATATGCCGCGACCGCGGCAGGGTCTGCAGCTTCGCTTGGAAGGCGATCCCAGAACCTATCGAAGCTCAACGAGCCGGTGACAAAGATTTCGCCGGCCTTGATCGCTGTTGCCAGTTCCAACATGACCACGACCTCCAATTGCCGCCGGTTGAACGCCAGCTTGTCACTTGCATGATCGTGCACCAGGTCATGCCATTCACGTGGCAAGGTATTGGGAGCCGCACCATCGATGGTCAAGTGGTCACTTTGTGATGGTTCACTTGTCAGTGACTCGACAAGACGTAACAGTCCGTCTGCAGCAGTCGTGCCTTCCAACGGCAAGATCTCCACCAAGCGTATCAAAGCGCTTCGTAGCGGAACGAACACGGCGCCGGCAAAGGGGCGCCAGTTCTGCCTCTCATGTTGCAAGTGCTCCTCGCAGCTTTGTGCAAGCGCCTCGCGCCCACCTTGTGCGGTAAACACCGATTCCACCAGTGACACCTTCTGCACTGGGTCAGCTTCCAACGCGTGCACGAGCAGCGAATCATGGAATGCGCGGATCAGGGCATCGGTTTTTATGCGCCGGTTCTGATACCACTCAGCCAGACGCTGCTCACTTTTCCACTCGACTTTACGGGTGAGTCTGAGCAGCATTTGCGTCAGTTCGTCGAGGACATGGCCGCGCGCATCGTGAATCACCGCCATCAGCAGCGTGTGGCGCCGTGGGGTGATGTACTCGCGTAATTCAAGTGCGTTGAGCCGCCTGGCCTCATTGGCCCATTGCAATATTTTTGCATCGGCGATCGACTGCAGCGCCGTGGCAGGATTTGGTAGTCCTTGAAGCCATTGGTAGCGATCAATTAGCGCATTGAGATTTTTTCGTGAGGCACGCCCTGGCACTGCACACAAATTGGCGAAGGGCGATTTCTGTGTCTTCTGATCTACGACCAACAGTGCTTCCAATACAGCCTGTTGCGCCGGACAGAGGCGGCTGCACACCTCGCTCCACTGAGTCACGTTGACGCTGCTGTGCGCGGTGCCGGCCAGGCGCCGCAATGTGGCGAGTGCCGGTAGCTCGAAGCCATGCCGGATGAGTGAATCAATTGCTGAATTGATGATGTCCGCGGGATCCGTTCGTGCCTGGGCGGTTTTGCGCATTGTTGTTTGGGCCAGCGCACGCGCTTGTGTGCCCCACGAAGCCACATTCAAACGTTTGAGGATGGCCGGGCGGTGCCGATAGAGCGTTCGATCCGGAAAAATCAGAGTAAATCTGGATTCCATTCCCATGCGGCGGGCCACGTGCTCAATGGCGGCAGGGGGTATATCGGCGGCGCGCCGAAAGCGCCCGATAGTCTGAAAAATCTTCAGTTGCACCAGCAATGCCACCTGAGATGCGGGTGTTCGCGCAACGGTCGGAGCCCATTGGCGCTCGTCGAAACTCGGACTGAAAAGCTGCTGCAAATCGCCTGGGGTCAGCGGATCAGGTAGCTCTGGGTAAATTACGCGCGCGGTGGTGGGTGTCATACGAGGTCCAAAG
>CAIVHU010000146.1 GCA_903905735.1 uncultured beta proteobacterium | reverse complement strand
GTCTGGAAAAGCTCGATGGCTTGACGCAGCGTGATGTCGCCATGCAGGCGCGTGGCCAGCAACCGATGGGTGACTTGACGAACACGCTTCAATTTACGGCGTGACAGACCCGGTGGGCCAGGGCGCAGCATGTGGCCAACACGTGCCTGCAAGGTTAATGGTCGATGCCGGGTCGCCAGGACGCTGCTGACCTATCATCTGAATGCCTTGGCGCCTTTTGGCGTCTGGTATTCCCGGAAACAAAAAACGCGAACCCCCATGACCTTATTACAGATACTGATCCTTGCCGTGATTCAAGGGTCTGCCGAGTTGTTGCCCATCTCCAGTTCAGCCCATGTCATCGTGGCGGAGAAATTAATGGGGCTGGACCCCACGTCCCCGCAGATGACACTCCTGCTGGTCATGCTGCACACGGGAACAATGTTTGCCGTCATTGCGTATTACTGGCGGTCGTGGCGCGCGTCCTTCTTTGATTCTCCGCAAGCGTTAAAAACCCACACCCTGAATTTGGTCATCGCCACGGCCATCACCGGCGTGGTCGGGTTGCTGCTGCTGCAACTGATCAAGCGTGTCGTGATGCACAACGCGCCCGGCTTCGAGATTGAGCATCTTTTTGGCGATGCCCGGCTGATGGCGGCGTCGCTGGCCAGTGCGGGCATATTGATCATTGTCTCGGCACGCTTTGCCGAGCGCGACAGGGACGTCTCGGCCTACAGCGCCGCCTGGATTGGTGCCGTGCAGGGGCTGTGCCTGCCGTTTCGGGGTTTCTCTCGCTCGGGCGCGACGATCTCGACGGGCCTGGCACTGGGCATTGGCCGCATGCGCGCGGAGGAGTTCAGCTTCGCGCTGGCAGTGGTGCTGACCCCGGCCGTGATCGCACGCGAAGTCTGGCGTTTGCTGAAATCGTCTGATCTGACACTTGCAGGTGGCCTGGTGCATGCGTTGCTGCCCGGCCTGATGGGCATGGCCTTGAGCTTTGTCGCAGGCCTGCTGGCCCTGCGCTGGCTGTCGCGGTGGCTTGAAAATGGGCGCTGGCATCTGTTTGGTGGCTACTGCCTGCTGGCCTCTTTGGGCGTGCTCTGGATCGGATAGGGTCATCACCAAAGACCCAGCCATCACCATGGCTGCACATCCCTAAGCCAGGGCTAAGCAAGCCCTCAGCAGGGACTAAGGTTGGGTCCCTAGAGTCGGCTCCGTTGGGTTGCATCCAACACTGTGATCGGCCACTCACCCACTCATTTGAAAGATCATCATGAAAACTCGTTTTTTTGTTGCCTCCATTTTTATTGCGATGGGATCGGTCAGCGCCTTCGCCCAGCCTGCAGCGGGCACGACGCAGCGTGATGTCAACCAGCAAACCCGTATTGAAAATGGTCTGAAAGACGGGCAGTTGACAACAGCTGAAGCTGGCCGTCTGGAGAAACAGCAGAGCCGCATTGATCGGTTGCAGGCCAAGGATTTGAAGGATGGCAAGCTCACGCCAAATGAGCGTGCGCAATTGACCCACGCGCAGAACAAGGCCAGTCGTGACATCAAAGTGGCCGATACCAACGCTGCCAAAGGCAACCCGGATTCCAAATCTTCCGAGCGCATGCAAGCTGACGTTCAGAGAAACGTGAACCAGCAGACCCGAATCGCACAGGGGGTGAAGTCAGGAACGCTCACCGGCCAGGAAACAGGTCGTCTGGAGCGCGGCCAGGCGCGTGTTGATCACAAAGAGGGTGTGGCTGCCCACAACGGCCATCTTGGTGCACGGGAGCAGGTGGTCGTTCAACGCAGCGAGAACCGGCAAAGCAAGCGCATTTTCAACAAGAAACATAACGCCGCCATGGCACCGTCGGCCAGCTGACCCAGTACGAACATGGACAAGAAGGTCATGATCATGAATCAACGTCTCACCCTCTCACTGTCGATGTGTGCCCTGGCAGTCGGATTGACCGCTTGCGTGGTGACACCGGCGCGCGTTTCTTTCACGCCGCCGGGCGTCGCGCTGATCGCCCCGATGGCACCACCGCCGCCACAAATGGAAATGGTTCCGGCGAACCCTGGCCCGGGCTATTTCTGGATGGCTGGCTTCTGGCATTGGGATGGGCATCAACATCGATGGCAAGGCGGCCATTGGGAGCGGCACCGCGAGCATCAGCAATGGGTGCCGCACCGCTGGGTGCAGGATGGGCATGGACAGTGGGCGATGCATGAAGGCCATTGGCGACCTGACTGAGCTGCCCTTCAGGCCATAACCGTGACCCGCGGCGGTTGACGGGCACGGCGGGACATTTCATCCTGGGGAACCCTAGAATCATGCTTTTCCAGGAACCCGCCCATGTCGACACTTCATATTTCCAGCCAGTTCGATGCCGGTGCCATCGAGGTGATCAGCCTGGCTGACCCGCAGGAGATCCAGCTCAATATCCGTCGCGACAACGCCAGCGAGTTTGCCCAGTGGTTTTACTTCTGCCTGCATGGCGCAGCCAACGTTCCGGTGCGCCTGAGCTTTCTGAATGCCGGGCAAAGCGCCTACCCCAAGGGTTGGGAAAACTATAAGGTGGTGTGCAGCACCGATCACCAGAACTGGTTCCGCCTCGACACCGAATTTGACGGCCAGGTGATGCGCGTGGCGCTGATGCCCGAGAGCAACAGTGTCTATCTGGCCTACTTTGAGCCGTTTTCACACGAACGCCACCTGGATTTGATCGGCTCGGCCGCCAGTTCCGAGCATGTGACGCTACAGCGTCTGGGCAGCACGGTGGACGGGCGCGACATGAGCTTGCTTCGCATCACCCATGCGCACAGCGCCACCCCGCTGGCACACAGGAAAAAAATCTGGCTGATCGCCCGCCAGCATCCCGGCGAGACCATGGCCGAGTGGTTTGCCGAAGGTTTTCTGGAGCGTTTGCTCGATGAGTCCGACCCGGTAGCGCGTGTGCTGCTGGACAAATGCGTGTTTCACGTGGTGCCCAATATGAATCCGGACGGCGCGGTGCGCGGCAACCTGCGCACCAATGCCGCCGGTGCCAACCTGAACCGCGAGTGGGCCGCACCCAGCCGCGAGACATCGCCCGAGGTCTATTGGGTGCGGCAGAGGATGCTCGAAGTGGGGGTCGATCTGAGTCTGGACGCGCATGGTGACGAAGGCATGCCTTACAACTTTGTCGTGGGCACCGAGGGCACGCCTGGCTGGGGCCCGCGTATTCAAGCGCTCGAAGATGCTTTCAAAACTGCCTGGATAGCCGCCAGCCCGGATTTCCAAACTACCCACGATTACGAGCGCGGTGGCCGCGAAGAGGCCAACATGACGCTGGCCACCAACTGGATCGGCCAGCAGTTTGGCTGCCTGGCCTTCACCATCGAGATGCCGTTCAAGGACAACGCCGACCTGCCCGACCCGCATGTGGGCTGGAACGGTGAACGTTCCAAAAAGCTCGGTGCCAGCGTGCTGCAACCCGTGCTGGCCGTGCTGGACAAACTTCGGGCATGATCCGCAACCTGTCCACTATTTATTCAATAGCTGTCAGCCATTGCTCAAAAAGGGCTAGAGCCTGATTTGAAGCATAACCTGAACCCGGTTTGATCAGGCGTAATAAGCCGCCACAAAATCCTCAAACGGCACCTGAGGCGCAGCATCGATTTGTGTTTGAGCCGCCAGCGATTCCTGCGCAGCTTCCCGCAAGCGGGCCTCCACCGCAGGGGCCATGCCCACCGCCTGCAAATCCTGGGTGTGGGTTTTGGACATCTCGAAAGCAAAGTTGAAATAGCCGCCGTGCTTCTTGACCGCCTCGATCACTTGGGCCGAGGGTGTGAGTTCAGGTTGATTGATGCGCTGGCGCAGGGTCAGCAGTGCAAGGTGGTAGCGCTGACCGCCGTAAGCGGCATCCAGCATGGCGGCAAACGGGGCCATGTCGTCAAACAGCTCGTGCGCCAGGGCGCTCAGCGGCTGCTCGCGGTTGTGCACCAGCAGTTGCAGACCCGGCTGGCGCCCGCGCGTGACGACGCGGTGTTTGTTCTCGTCGTTTTCGCCCTGCTCGCGGCTGGTGATGGGTGGGCTGTCGCGAAACAGGCACATCAGCAGGAGCGCATCGGCAAACAGGCTTTGCTCGGGCGCGACGCCAATGTCGATGAACGGGTTCAGGTCAAACAGCCGCATTTCGACGTATTGCACGCCGTAGGTCTTGAGTGCCAGTGCCGGGCGTTCACCTTGGAGACCAATGCGTTTGGGGCGCATGGCGGCGTAAAACTCGCTCTCGGTTTGTAGCAGGCAGTCGCTGAGCTGCTTCCAGGTGTCGCCCTCGCGCACGCCCATCTGGGCGTAAAACGGGTCATGGGTGCGGATCGCAGCTTCCAGCCCATGGGTGTAATCGGCCAGGCTGTTGAAGCTGATGGCCATTTTGTCCTGCGCGTGGTTCTGGTAGCCCAAGTCGCTCATGCGCAGGCTGGTGGCATACGCGCCGTGCAGCGTGCCGGGGGCCAGTTCGGTCAGGTCGGACGGATGGCCTTGCAAAAACGACTGGCAGATCGCAGGCGAGGCACCGAACAGGTAGGGAATCAGCCAGCCAAAGCGCAAAAAGTTGCGGATCAGGCCAAAGTAGCGCCGGTTGATGAAGTCCTGCAACTCTTCCTGGCTGTTGCAGGTGTCACGCAGCACCGGCCAGAAGGCGTCGGGCAGCGACCAGTTGTAATGCGCCCCGGCAATGGTTTGCATAGCGCGGCCGTACCGCAGGCCCAGGCCCAGGCGGTAAACCTCTTTGAAACGCGCGGCGTTGGAACTGCCGTAGTTGGCAATCGCAATGTCGGCATCGGTCCCAATACGGCAGGGCATGGAGCCGGCCCACAGGAATTCGCCGCCCAGTTGTTGCGCGCTGAATCGGTGAATGTCGGTTAAAAAAGCCAGCGGATAGGCAGGGTCGGTCGAGGGCGGGGTGATGAATTCGAGCAGCGCCTCGGCGTAATCGGTGGTGATCCACGGGTGGGTGAGCTTGGAGCCCAGCGCCTGCGGGTGCGGTGTGCGGGCCAGTTGGCCGGATCGGTCCACACGAAGGCATTCGCGCTCGAAACCGCGCTGGATGCCTTGCAGCACGTGGGCTTGGGCGGGTTCGGAAAACTGGCGGACTTGGTTGCAGCAGGTAAATTTCAGCATGAATCGGGCTTGGTTTGAATGTCTCTGATCTTTGAGTATGGCAGTTTTGTTGTGGAGAGGGTTCACGCCGTGCCGCGCATGCGTCATGCAGGCATGAAACAATCCGACGATGTCCTATTTACCTGATTTCATTGCTCCTTTGTGCTTTACCGACCCGGCTGCCGCGCTGGCTCAGGCGCAGCGGATTTACGACAACAGCATTGCCCACCTGCGCCAGGCCATGCAGCGCTATGTGGCTGGCGAGGAGCTGCCTGGTCATGTGCGTGCCTGTTACCCGTTTGTGCGGGTGCAGACCGACACCATGATGCGCCAGGGTTCGGGCGACGTGACGCGTCTGAGCTACGGTTTTGTCGCTGGTGCGGGTCGTTACGAGACCACGCTGACGCGACCGGACCTTTACGCCAAATATTACCTGGCGCAGTTTGCGTTGCTGCTGGAAAACCACCAGGTGGAGCTTGAAGTGGGCACCAGCACGCAGCCGATTCCGGTGCACTTTTCGTTTGCCGACAACGAGCATGTGGAAGGCAACCTGAGCTTTGATCGCCGCACGCGCATGCGTGACGTGTTTGATCTGCCCGACCTGGCCGCCATGGATGACGGCATTGCCAACGGCACCCATGTGCCGCATCGCGGCGAAGCACAGCCATTGAGCCTGTTCACCGCGCCCCGCGTGGACTACTCGTTGCAGCGCCTGCGCCACTACACCGGCACCGCGCCCGAGCACTTCCAGAACTTTATCCTGTTCACCAATTACCAGTTTTATATCGATGAATTTATCGCCCTGGGCCATGCTGCCATGGGGGATACTGCTAGTGAATATATAGCGTTTGTGGAACCCGGCAATGTGGTGTCACGGCGCACGGGCCTGGCAGCGCAGGCGGGCGACGAGTTTGGCAAACCGCCACCGCGACTGCCGCAGATGCCCGCCTACCACCTGGTGCGTGCCGACGGCAGCGGCATCAGCATGGTCAACATCGGCGTGGGCCCGGCCAACGCGAAAACCATCACCGACCACATCGCCGTGCTGCGTCCGCACGCCTGGATCATGCTCGGCCACTGTGCCGGTTTGCGCACCACGCAACAACTGGGTGACTACGTGCTGGCGCACGGTTATGTGCGTGAAGACCATGTGCTCGATGAAGAATTGCCGCTGTGGGTGCCGATCCCCGCGCTGGCTGAAATCCAGGTGGCGCTCGAATCCGCCGTGTCCGAGGTCACCGAGCTCAAAGGTGCCGACCTCAAAAGCATCATGCGCACCGGCACCGTGGCCTCTACCGACAACCGCAACTGGGAATTGCTGCCCGACAACGGCCCGCAGCGCCGCTTCAGCCAGAGCCGCGCGGTGGCGCTGGACATGGAAAGCGCCACCATTGCCGCCAATGGTTTTCGCTTCCGGGTGCCCTACGGCACGCTGCTGTGCGTGAGTGACAAGCCGCTGCACGGTGAGATCAAGCTGCCCGGCATGGCGAATCACTTTTATCGTGAGCGTGTCGATCAGCACCTGCGCATCGGCATGCGTGCGCTGGAGTTGCTGCGCGAGCAGGGCGTGGACCAACTCCACAGCCGCAAGCTGCGGAGTTTTGCGGAGGTTGCGTTTCAGTAAGATGGCCAAACGCCGACTTTATTTAACTTTCTTTGAATAAAGTCGCGACTTATTCAAAGTGTTATTTAAAATAGTCGCATGAAACGCTATTTGGATGATCGGGTTCGCCAAGACCTGAAACAAAAAATGGTCATTCTGACGGGCCCGCGCCAAGTGGGTAAAACCACGCTGAGCCGCCAGTTGGTAGCAGAACTGCCCGGCGCGCAGTACCTGAACTACGACGTAGCCGCGCACCGTGCAGTGATGCTGGCGCAAAGCTGGCGCGCCAGCGCACCGCTGCTGGTGCTCGATGAAATCCACAAAATGCCTGACTGGAAAAGCTGGCTCAAAGGCGTGGTTGATGGCCGCTCACCCGACCAACAACTGCTGGTGACCGGCAGCGCCCGCATGGATACTTTTCGCCAAAGCGGTGAATCGCTGGCCGGGCGCTATTTCAGGCTGCGCTTACACCCGCTGTCGGTGCGTGAATGGTCTGAGCAGGTTCAGGTTTTGCCGCGTACTGCATTGACGCACTTGCTTGCGCGCGGCGGTTTTCCAGAACCTGCTTTGGCTGCCTGCCCCGATGATGCCCAGCGCTGGCGCAACGATTATTTTGCTGGCATGGTGCGGGAGGACGTGCTGGAGTTTTCGCGTTTGCAGGAAATCAACACCATGCGCCTGTTTACTGACATGCTGCGCTCGCGCGTGGGCTCGCCCCTGTCGCTGGCCTCACTCTCGCGTGACCTCAACGTCTCTTCGGTGACATTGGGCAAATACCTGGACATTCTGGAGGCGCTGTTCATCGTGTTTGTAGTGCGGCCCTGGCACCGCAACATTTCCCGTGCCACGCTGCAGGCGCCCAAGGTCTATTTTTTTGATACTGGCTTGGTGCTGGGTGACGACGGCATTCGCTTTGAGAATTTGGTGGCCTGCCACCTGCTAAAAAATGTGCAATGGCAGCAGGATACCCGTGGCGCATCGGTTGATTTGCACTACATCCGCACCAAGGACGAGGCTGATGTGGACTTTTGTCTGAGCGACGGCGACACGCTCACGCACCTGGTGGAGTGCAAACTGTCAGACACCAAGCCGCATCGGGCGCTGGCGCGTTTTGCTGACCAGTGGCCGCAGGCACAGGCAGTTCAACTGCTGCGCGAGTGCAAGGCTGAGGCGGACATGGGCCGCCTGCAGATTCGCGATGCAGCCTTCTGGCTGGCGGTGCTGGATGTATAAGAAAAGTGCTTTTAGCCATTATCTGTTATGCGTGAGTAGCTATCAATAAAATAGTATGGTTTATGGCATGCGCGGTTTGACTTTGCTTGCCGCCAGCTTGGCATGGATGCGCGCCACCTGCACATCGGCATCAAATGCCAGCGCCACGCCCATGCGGCGTTTGGTGAAGCTCTCGGGTTTGCCGAACAGACGAATGTCCGAGTTGGGCACGCGCAGCGCTTCATCCACACCGTCAAAGACAATACCTTTGGCATCCACGCCGCCATAAATCACCGCGCTGGCACCCGGGCTGCGCAGGGCCGTGTTCACCGGCAGGCCGAGGATGGCGCGGGCGTGCAGCTCAAATTCACTCTGGTGCTGGGTGGTCAGCGTCACCAGACCGGTGTCGTGCGGGCGCGGGCTCACCTCGCTGAACCAGACCTGATCACCCTTGACGAACAGCTCCACGCCAAACAGACCCAGCCCGGATGACTGGCCATCGACACCAATGCCCAAATCGTCGGTCACAGTCTTGGCGATAAAGCGGGCTTGTTCCAGCGCGGCCGGGATCATCGGGTGCGGCTGCCAGCTTTCCACATAGTCGCCGTTGACCTGGATGTGGCCCACCGGCTCGCAAAAATGGGTGTCGATGCCACCTTCGGCGTTGTTGGCGCGCACCGTCAGCAAGGTGATTTCGTAGTCAAAGTCGATGAAGCCTTCGACGATGACGCGCCCGTGGCTGACGCGCCCGCCCGCCATGGCATGGTCCCAGGCGGCTCGCACATCGGCCGGACCGCTGATCTTGCTTTGGCCCTTGCCGGAGCTGCTCATCACCGGCTTGACGATGCAGGGGTAACCGATGCCTGGCTGGCCGTCCACACCCTCAATGGCGACCTGCAGTTCTTCCAGAGAGTCACAAAACTGGTACGGGCTGGTCGGCAGGCCCAGGGTTTCGGCGGCCAGGCGGCGAATGCCTTCGCGGTCCATCGTCAGGCGCGCGGCGCGCGCGGTGGGGATGACGCGCACCACGCCAGTGGCCTCCAGCACCTCGAGCATGGGCGTGGCGATGGCTTCAATCTCGGGCACCACCAGATCGGGCTTTTCGTGCTCGATCAACTCGCGCAGCATGGCCGGGTCGCTCATGGTGATGGTGCGGCTGTGGTGCGCCACCTGCTGGCCGGGCGCGTGGTTGTAGCGGTCCACGGCGATGGTTTCCACCCCCAGGCGCTGCAGGGCGATGATGACTTCCTTGCCCAGTTCACCCGAGCCGAGCAGCATGACTTTGGTGGCGTGGTGGGCGAGGGGGGTGCCGATGGTGGTCATGCGTGGGTTGCGTTGCCGCTGGTTAAGGGTGGAAAAGTGAGCCCGATTTTAGGAATTGAAGGCATCCAGCAAACGCTGCCTGGCCCAATCAACGGTGCGTTGCAAGTTGGGCAGAGCGGGTGCCCGAATGCTCTGCCAGACCAAGGCGGCGCCAGGCGACGTGCGCATTTGCGTCAATGCTGCATCTATCGCGCCAACCCGGCCGGCCAGCAGTTTGGCAATTTGGGTTGCATGCGTTTGATCAGGCACCAGTTGGGTTTCAATGCACCACCAGTCGAACAAATCCCTGGGTGTCAGGGCCCAGCCGCGGTAAAAGAGTTTTTTGGCCAGCACTTCTGCCACCGGCTCGAGTTCAAACAGGCAATCCGCTGAATGCTGCGACTCCAGTCCCAGCAATGACATGCTGACAATGAAATCAATTTCGCCTTGGGTCACTTTGATCTTCAGTGACGTTGCCCCTTCGTCGTAGGCATCAATGAGGTGCTCAAACCGGTCGTTGAGCCGGGGCGTGAGGTAACCGATCCACTGGGGGTCGCGAATAAACAGGTCAATGTCATCACTGATGCGGTGCCGCATGGCCAGCATGAGCCGGGTGCCGCCACCCAGCAGGGGCTTGAAGTCGCACTTGGCCGCCGCAGCCGCATCGCTGATCATCTGCATCGCCAGTTTTTCAAGCACCCGCCAGGAGCCACCGCTCAAGTGCGCTTGAATCTCGGCGGTAGTCGTCACAGTTGCCCCGCTACGGCCCGTTCCCACTGCGGGCTTCTGGGTGCCTGGTGGTTCAGCGTCTCGAGGTAGAGCTGATGGGCATGGGCCACGCTGCTCCCGCTCTCAAGTGCACAGGCTGCAATCAATCGGGGTTCAATTTCTACAAAAAGGTAACCCATCACGGCATTGGCCTGGGGGGTTTTGGCGGACAGTCGGCCAACACGCAATGACTCGGCCACATCCTGCGCACTGAGCACGGCACCAAAGGGGGCGTTCAAGTGTGAGGTGATCAAGGTCGCTGAATGCATGATGATGGCCATTTGCTGGAGACGGGTGCTTGAGTTTAGCCATTCAAAATCTTTTTGATGGGCGTTGTCCGCGCCTCGGTCACAATTTGCCCCATGAGTGAACCCATTTTTTCAGTCCACGGCCTGGTCAAACGCTATGGTGACGCCACTGTGGTCAACGACATGTCTTTTGAGATTGCCCCCGGCGAATGCCTGGGTGTGATTGGCCCCAACGGCGCGGGCAAAACCACCACCATCCGCATGTGTCTGGGCCTGACAGTGCCAGACGCAGGCACGGTCACGGCGTTTGGTCTGCAGATGCCCAAAGATGCGCTGGCCATCAAGGCGCAACTCGGCGTGGTCAGCCAGATGGACACGCTCGACCCGGACTTCAGTTGTGCGGAAAACCTGCTGGTCTATGGCCGTTACTTTGGCATGAAGGAGGCGCAAATTCGCGAGCGCGTGCCGTCGCTGCTGGAATTTGCCAGCCTGACCGCCAAGGCCAACGCCAAACCCGGTGAGCTGTCCGGCGGCATGAAGCGGCGCCTGAGCCTGGCGCGTGCGCTGGTCAACAACCCGCGCCTGCTGTTGCTCGACGAGCCCACCACCGGGTTGGACCCGCAGGCGCGCCACCTGATGTGGGAGCGGTTGCAGCTGCTGTTGCAGCAGGGCAAATCGATTTTGCTCACCACGCACTTCATGGACGAGGCCGAACGCCTGTGCAACCGCCTGCTGGTGGTGGACCACGGCAAGAAGATTGCAGAAGGGGCACCGCGAGACCTGATCCGCCAGTATCTGGAGCCCGACGTGGTCGAGGTGTTTGGTGCAGGTGCGCTGGCGCTGGTCGATTCGCCCCTGAAAGCCATGGCCGCGCGGGTTGAAGTGAGTGGCGAGACGGTGTTTTTCTACACCGCCAATGCCAAGCCGCTGATGGCGGCGCTGGAGGCACATCCGCAGTTGCGCACGCTGCACCGCCCGGCCAATCTGGAAGACTTGTTCCTGAAACTCACCGGTCGTCAAATCCGGGAGGACGCATAAATACGATGAATAACGCAGCTGCCACCACAGTATCCACAAGGGCTGGAGGTCAAAATGTTCAATCAATCTGGCGCACACCAGAGATTTCTGGCCGCTGGTGGCCGGTGTTTTTGCGCAACCTGCTGGTCTGGCGCAAGCTGGCCATTCCGAGTTTGGTGGGCAATATCGCCGAGCCGTTGATGTGGCTGGTGGCCTTTGGCTACGGCATGGGCGCGCTGGTGGGCAAGGTCAAGGTCGATGGCGTGGAGGTGCCCTACATCCTGTTCCTGGCCAGTGGGTCAATCTGCATGAGTGCCATGAATGCGGCCAGTTTTGAGGCGCTGTACTCGGCGTTCAGCCGCATGCATGTGCAAAAAACATGGGACGGCATCATGAACGCACCGGTGAATTTAGACAACATCGTGCTGGCCGAGATGTTGTGGGCGGCCTTCAAGTCGTTGTTCACCGTGACGGCGATTCTGGGCGTGATGCTGGCGCTGGGCATCAGCTACAGCCCGAAGCTGCTCATTGCCTGGCCGGTGCTGCTGGGGGTGGGTATCACCTTCAGTTGTGTGGCGCTGATCTTCAACGCGCTGGCCAAAGGGTATGACTTTTTCACCTACTACTTCACGCTTTTTTTGACGCCGATGATGTTTTTGAGTGGCATATTTTTCCCGCTGGAGCAGTTGCCGCCGGTGGTGCGGACCATCTCGCAGTGGCTGCCCCTGACCAACGCCGTGGCGCTGGTGCGCCCGCTGTTCATGGATCAGTGGCCTGTCAACTGGCTGCGCCCGCTGCTGGTGCTGACGGTTTTCGCCGTGGGAGGGTTCTGGATCGCGCTGGCGCTCACGCGCAAGCGGTTTCGGGGGTAAGGGCCGATCGGCCGCTGCCCGATGCGGGCCGCAAACGCTCCTATATCAATAGCTGTCAGCCTTTTTCAGATAAGGGCTTGTGGCCAATTTGATGCATAAAACATCAGGAAGTCTCGCTACCCCATACCCGACTGGCCACCCGCAGCATGTTGCCACCCATAACCAGATCAGCCTCGTCGGTGCTCATGCCTGCCGCCTGCAAGGCATCGGGCAGGTGTTGCCAGGTGTCGATGGGCGTGTAACGGATGCCTGCAATGGCATTGCCATAACCCGCGCTGCGCGGCCACCAGTACCCGGCATCAAAGTCTCCAGGCGGCGTGTCATCCAGATCGGTTTGGGAAAACCCGTTGTCCAGCCCGATACCCACATGCTCGATGCCGACCAGATTGGCGACGTAGGCCGCGTGCTGTGCCACGTCCGCTGCAGTGGGTTGCGCCACGCCCAAAAAGCGCGACACGCCGGAGATGCACACCACGCCACCCGTGGTGGCGCAAGCGCGAATCTGCTCGTCAGTGATATTGCGGCCATGTTCCATCAGCGTCAGCGGGTTGGCATGGCTGAAGATCACTGGCTGGCTGGAAGCGGCCATGATCTCCAGGCTGCACCGCCGCCCGGTGTGCGAGCAGTCCATCAGCAGCCCGGCTGCATTCACCGCCGCCACCATGCGTCGCCCCAGCAGGGTCAGGCCGCGCTCCACATCGTGGCAGCCATCGGCCACGGGGTTGTTGCGGTTGTAGGCAAAGTGGATTTGCCGCACGCCCAACTGCGCGTAGAGCGCCACCATCTCGGGCTGCTCCAGCAGCGGCAGGGCACCTTCCAGGTCAAACGCGATGCTGATCTGCCCGCCCGCCTGGGCGCGTTCAATGTCAGCCACGCTGTTGACCTGCACATAGCTGTCAGGATGGGCGGCAATGGTCGCGCGGAAACCGGCGATCACCGCCATGCTTTGTGGCAGCGGGTTCATGTCCATGCCGACGTTGATCGACACATGGTTCAACCCGAAGCTGCGCAACTGGTCAATCGGCGCAAAGCTGGCCTGCGGATGCAGCGGCAGGCACATGTGGGCATCCCAACGGATCATGGTGTTGCTCTCAGTGAGAGGTTCGGTGCTGAAAATCCTGCATGAAAGCCGTCAGCGTCTGCACCGCCGACACACTCAGCGCGTTGTAGATCGAGGCGCGAATGCCACCCAAAGCCCGGTGACCTGCCAGTCCGTAGAAGCCTGCAGCCTGCGCTTGCGCCAGAAACCGTTTTTCCAGTTCCGGGTCGCGCAGCGTAAACGCCACATTCATCAGCGAGCGGTTGGGCGTCGCCGCGTGACCCACATAAAAGCCCCCGCTCTGGTCTATCGTCTGGTACAGCAGCGCGGCTTTGGCCTGATTGATCTGATCCATCTGCGCCAGCCCGCCCACGTCGTGTTTCAGCCAGCGGGTGACCAGCAGGGTGACATAAATGGCAAACACCGGCGGTGTGTTCAGGTTGGAGTGGGCCTGAATCTGTTGGCGGTAGTCCAGAAACGCTGGCAAGTTAGTCGGTGCGTCCTTCAGCAAGTCGTCCTTCACCACCACTACCGTCACGCCGGCGGGGCCGATGTTTTTCTGGGCGTGCGCATAGATCAGGGCAAACCGCTCTGCCTCGCAGGGCCTCGACAAAAAGTCCGAAGACATGTCGCAAATCCTGGGCACGTCATCGCGCCCCAGCACCCGGTTAAATTGCAGGCCTTCCACGGTTTCGTTGGACACGTAGTGCAGGTAAGGTGCATCGGGCGACAGCGCCAGCTCGCTGTCATCGGGCAGGTGCCTGAATCCGCTGGCTTCGCCGGACCAGATCACGTCGATGGGGCCTTCCAGCCGGGCCTGCGGCAGCGCCTTGCCGCTCCAGTAGCCGGTATGCAGGTATTGCGCCGGATGTTTCTTGCCCCGCAGCAGCGTCATCGGGACCATCGAGAACTGTTGAGTGGCCCCGCCTTGCAGCAGCAACACGTGGTAGTCAGCTCCCAGCCCCAGCAGGCTGCGAATGTTGTCCTCGGTTTCCTTGATGACTGCGGCGAACCAGTCGGAGCGGTGGCTGATGCCCAGCAGCGACAGCCCCACCTCGGGCACTTCCAGGATGTCTTGCTGCACCTGCAGCAGCACGCTTTCGGGCAGCGCGCCGGGGCCGCCGGAGAAGTTGAGGCTGTTTTGCGGTTTCATGGTTGCCCAGTCAGGGGTTGCAGGGCCGCTTGCGGCATGGATGGCGGGGTGCTGTGCTCGGCCATGCGGCGCAGCAAAAAGTCGCGAAAGGCGTTCTTGACCTTCTGCATGTGAACCTGCTTGTAGGGGAACTGCTCTTCGGTGTCCATCGCATGAATCACCATGGCGTGTTCCAGCTCAAACACCAGCAGCTCGCCACCCGTTGTTTCGGCACAGTCAACACAGATGTAATCCAGCGGGATGGCGCGGGCGATGCCTTCCAGCGCCGCCTGATGGCGTTGCTTGAAGGCTTCAAAATCGGTCATGAAGGCCAACTCTTCGGCGCGCTTCCAGGCTTCGTCGTACATGCCGGCGTTGACGTAATGGATCATCCAGTTACTCGACACCGCCATGTGGCAGGCGTAGGGCCGGCCTTCGATCAGCGCGACGCGCATCTTGCGGAAATAACCGTCGGCATGGCTGTAGTTGATGAAGCGCGAGATGAAAAAATCGGCATCGGGCACATGCGTCAGGTAGTGCGCGATGTCCTGGGGTGTGTCGATTTTGGCCAGATCGTGCCCACCCTGCGAGCCCAGCGGGCGCAGGATCACCGGGAAATCGCAGTCGTCAAACAGGGCGCTGAGCTGGCTGCCGCCGGCGGCCACAGCCTGCAAATGCTCACGCGTGGCCCGCAACGTGGGTGGCATCAGCACCCCTGGCAGGTTTTGCAGCAACTCGCTGGCGGTGCCCCGGTCCACACACGGGATGAACTGCGGCAGGTTGATCACCGGCTTGGGCCAGTGGGCCAGCGCCAGCTCCAGCAGTCGCAGATGCGCGCGGTTGGCATCGCTGTCACTCATGGCCACCAGCACAGCGTCGTGCTCGGGCATTGGCACCTGCAGCGGGTTGTCCACAGACAGGTAGTAACAAATCAGCTCGATGTCACTGTCTTCCAGCAAACAGTCCAGCGGGGTATTGGCCGCCAGGTCACCCGGCTCCATCAGCATCAACAGGCGGCAGCGCACCGGTTGTTTTTGCGCTGCCAGGTGATACACGCTTTGCAAGTCCAGCGCCTGCGCCTGCATCGTCAAACCCAGGTCACGCTGGCCCAGGCATTGCAGGATGATCGACAGGTTCATCCAAAGATTGGCATCGTTCGGCTGGGCCTGCGCCAGCGCCAGCATTTGCTGCGCCACCGGCCTCAGGTCGGCCCCGCCGATGCTCATGCGCAGGTACGGCGCAAGTCCTGTAAAAGGGGTGTCGGTGGTACTCGTTAGGGAAGTTGGCGACGTGGGCATGAAGGCATTCAGGGCATGTGGTCTGCCCGAATCATATCTGCCGCCTTCTCGGCAATCATCATCACCGGCGCATTGGTGTTGCCGCTGACCACACGCGGCATGATGGACGCGTCCACCACGCGCAGACCTTGTAGGCCGTGTACCCGCAATTGCGCATCGACCACGTCCATGTCGGTGTTGCCCATGCGACAGGTGCCTACCGGGTGATAAATGGTGTCGGCATAGTCGCGGATGACGCGCTCGATCTGCTCGTCGGTCTGTGCGCCGGCCGTGGCGGCCAGCTCGTGCCCGCCAAATTTGGCCAGCGCGGGCTGTTTGAGAATGTTGCGCATGAGTTTGAAGCCGCGCACCAGGCGATCCATGTCGTCGCGGTGGCTCAAAAAATCGGGGTTGACCAGCGGCAGGGCCGCCGGGTCTTTGCTGGCCAGGCGGATGCTGCCCTCGCTCTTGGGGCGCAGCAGGCAGACATGGCAGGAAAAGCCATGCCCCAGCGTCAGCGTGCGGCCATGGTTGATGAGTTTGCCGATGACAAAGTGCAGTTGCAGATCCGGTGTGGCCTCACCCGGCTGGCTCTTGATGAAACCACCGGCTTCGGCAAAGTTGGTGGTCAGCATGCCGCTGCGATGGTTGCGCCACTCCATCACGCCCTGCAGCGTTTTGATGCCGCCGCCCAGCGACAGGCCAAACAGCTCGGTGTTGTTGGGCACGTGCACCACCTGCACGATGTCGGGATGGTCATGCAAATGCTGGCCCACGCCGGGCAGGTCATGCTGGGTGGCGATGCCGGTTTCCACCAGATGCTGATGCGGCCCGATGCCCGAGAGCATCAAAATCTGCGGCGACTGGATGGCCCCGGCGCTCAGCAGCACCTCGCGCTGGCAGTTGATTTGCTTGAGCTGGCCTTCGTTGACAAACTCCACACCCACAGCGCGTTTTTTCTCGAGCAGGATGCGTGTCACCTGTGCGCCGGTGAATACCTGCAGATTCGATCGTAACAAGGCGGGTGTCAGGTAAGCCTTGGAAGCGCTGCAGCGCTCGCCGTTCTTGTGCGTGACCTGGTACAAGCCCACGCCTTCCTGCTCGGCACCATTGAAGTCGGGGTTGATCTTGTGCCCGGCTTGTGCCCCAGCTTGCACAAACCGCAAGCCAAATGGGTTGGGGCTGCGCAGATCCATCACATTGAGCGGCCCGCCCGTGCCATGAAAGTCGTCGGCACCACGTTCGTTGTGCTCGGATTTCTTGAAGTACGGCAGCACCTCGTCCCACGACCAGCCCGGGTTGCCCAGCGCGGCCCAGTGATCGTAGTCTTCGCGCTGGCCACGGATGTAGCACATGGCGTTGATGGAGCTCGACCCGCCCAGGACCTTGCCGCGTGGCTGGTAACCGCTGCGCCCGTTCAGGCCGGGCTGTGGTGTGGTGTTCAGGTTCCAGCCAGCCAGGCTGAATTTGGCCAGCACGGCCAGCCCGGCCGGGCAGTGGATCAGCACGCTGCTGTCGGGCGGCCCGGCTTCCAGCAGGGCGACGGTGGTGTTGGGGTCTTCTGACAGGCGCGCGGCGAGCACACAACCGGCTGAACCGCCGCCGATGATGAGATAGTCAAACATGAGAAGTCTCCCGGCACAACCAGTTTCTGGAGGAGAGTCTGAGGGTTGGCCTTATCGGAACGTTATCGCAAAAGCAACGGGGCTATTAGAGGCTTGCCCCAAAGGTGATGCGCGGGCAGCCGTTTCGGGCATGATGCAGGTTTGATGAAAAACGAGACTGACACCGTGCAACACACCCCGCCCAATGCCGGCCACCCCTACCAGGCCCTGACTCCTGATGTGGTGCAGGACGCGCTGGCCAGCATCGGCCTGTATGGTGACGGCCGCCAGATGGCCCTGAGTTCCTATGAAAACCGGGTTTACCAGTTGCATCTGGAAGACGCCAGCGTCGTCGTCGCCAAGTTTTACCGCCCGGAGCGCTGGACCGAGGCGCAGATTCTGGAAGAGCACGCCTTCAGCGCCGAGCTCATTGCCGCTGAAATCCCGATCGTCGGGCCGATGCAGGTGCAGGGGCAGACGCTGCACCACTTTGGCGGCTTTGCCTTCAGCGTGAGCCCCAGCCGGGGCGGCCGCGCCCCTGAGTTGGACGACCCGGATGTGCTGGAGTGGGTTGGCCGTTTTCTGGCGCGCATCCATGTGGTGGGTGAGAGTAAACCGTTTGCCGTGCGCCCGGCGCTGGACTTGCAAACTTTTGGCGCCGAACCGCGTGAGTGGCTGCTGGCCCACGACAAAGTACCGCTGGACGTGCAGTCAGCTTGGGAAACGACCTCGGCAATTGCACTTGATTTAATAGCTGCTAGCCCTTTGGGCATAAGGGCTGGGGGACAAAATGGCTTGAAGTTTTTGGATCTGGATGATGAGTCCGAAGAAGCGCAGTTCGATGGCTCGTTGCGCAGCCTGCGTCTGCATGGTGACTGCCACCCGGGCAACATCCTGTGGACGCCATTGGAGGCACCGGCTGCCAGCCTGCCCGGGCCACATTTTGTCGATCTGGACGATGCCCGCATGGGCCCGGCAGTGCAAGACCTGTGGATGCTGCTCAGTGGTGACCGTGGTCAGCGCACCCGTCAGTTGGGCGCGCTGGTGGACGGCTACGAGCAGTTCCGGCCGTTTGACCGGCGTGAACTCGCGCTGATCGAGCCGCTACGCACCCTGCGTCTGATCCATTACAGCGCCTGGTTGGCGCGGCGCTGGGACGACCCGATCTTTGCGATCAACTTCCCGTGGTTCGGCTCCAGCGATTACTGGCAGGGTCAAGTACAGATGCTGCAGGAGCAGATCGAAGCCATGCAGGAAGAGTCGCTGGCGGTCTAGTTGCACCGCCCATCGGCGGCGCAACGCGATCACTCAATGGTGAGTTTTTGCGCCAGGTTGGCTGCCAGCTTCTTGGGCAGCGTCAGGGTCAACACACCGTTCTCGAACTTGGCTTTGGCCTGCGCCTGGTCGATGTCCATGGGCAACTGGAAGCTGCGCGCCACCGAACCAAAATAGCGTTCGCTGCGCAGCACGTTTTCGTTCTCGCCGGTGCTGTCCTGCTGTTTGACTTCAGCTTGCAGGGTGACCAGATTGCCGTCTACCGAGACATGAATATCCTCTTTGGGCACACCCGGCATCTCGGCGTGCACGGTGTAAGCATCCTTGCTTTCTTTCACATCCACCTTGATCTGCGCGGGTGACGGCAGCGGGTCACCATGCAGGGGCCGGACGTAAAACGCGGGCGCGATGTCGCGGAAGAAATCGTTCAAAAGATAGCTGCGGTTGGCTAAGGCACTCATTTGGATTCTCCTTGAATGTTGGCAATGGTTCGAAAGTCCGGCGCTTGCGCAACCATGACTTTCGCTATGGCACATGAGGTGAATCCGGTGACTTTTCAAGACCCTGCGAGCGTGATCAGCCGCAGTTTTTGAACCGGGCGGAGTGCTGGTTTACTTGCCGTTGATGGCGAGCAGTTCCACTTCAAACAGCAGCGTGGCGTTGGGCGGGATCACGCCGCCAGCGCCGCGCGACCCGTAGGCAATGCTGGCCGGACAGGTCAGCTTGGCCTTGCCGCCAACCTTCATGCGCTGCACGCCTTCGGTCCAGCAGGGGATGACGTTGCCCAAGGGGAATTCGATGGCCTGGTTGCGCTTGTAGGAGCTGTCAAACTCGCGCCCATCCGGGAAAGTGCCGCGATAATTGACCTTGACCGTGTCGCTGGCCTTTGGGCTGGCACCCGTGCCATCTTTCAGCGAGCGATAGACCAGCCCGCTGGCGGTGACCACCGCACCGGCTTCTTTGGCCGCAGCATCCAGCACCGCATCTGCCGCCCAGGCCGCGGGCAAGGTGCTCAATAGGGTGGCAAGAATGGCGGTGTGAAAAACTGTTTTCATGGTTTGAATGAGGAGGGTTGTGACAAGGCGACGATTGTCGCAGTCTGCCAGCGCACCGTCACAGCACAGTGAATCTGGCATCATGACCGGTATGGATCAGCCGCTGCCGCCCCTCATCGTCGCCTTGCTGCAGCCGCAGCGCCATGCGCCCGGCGTGCCGCAGGTGGAACTGGTGCAGACGCATATTTCGTGGGTCTTGTTGGCCGGAGAATTTGCCTACAAGCTCAAAAAGCCAGTGAAGTTGCCTTTTCTGGACTTCAGCACCCTGGCGCTGCGGCACCAGGCCTGCCTGGACGAGTTGCGCCTGAACCGACGCTTTGCGCCGGACATCTACCTGGACGTAGTGAGCCTCTACAACACGCCGGACAACCCGCAGTGGGAGGGCACGGGCCCGCCCATCGCGTACGCGGTGAAGATGCGCCGTTTTGATGAAGCTGGCCGACTCGACCGTGTCTGTAAGCGGCATGAACTGCTGCCCTCGCACCTGTCCGATCTGGCGGACATGGTGGTGCGTTTTCACGACAACGCCGCTATTGCGCCGCCCGAGTCTGGCTTTGCCACCCCCGACAAGATCCTGGCGCAGGCGCAGGACAACTTTGAGGAACTGTTGCAACTGCTGCCTCAACCTGATGTGGCGACACGGCTGAAGGAATTGCGCAGCTGGACCGAGGCACAGTTCAGCCGCCTGGAGCCACTCATGGTGGCACGCAAGACAGCAGGGCATGTGCGCGAATGTCATGGTGACTTGCATCTGGCCAATATCGTGCTGATCGACGGACGGGTCAGGCTGTTTGACTGCATCGAGTTCAACGAAGACCTGCGCTGGATGGACACCACCAGCGACATTTCCTTTGCCTATATGGACCTGCTGGCGCACGGCCAGAACGGGCTGGCCAACTGGTTTGTTGACGAGGTGCTGAGCCGCAGTGGTGACTATGCAGCAGCGCCCCTGCTGCGCTTTTACGCGGTGTACCGCGCGCTGGTGCGTGCCAAGGTGGCCGCCATTCGCCAGCAACAGGCGCACGCCAGTAGTCGCGAGGCGCTGGCCGACATCGCGCTGGCACACATGCTGGCGACCGATCACCCGGTGCGCCTGACGATCACCCATGGTTTGTCGGGGTGCGGCAAGACCTACGTGACCGATCATCAGCTGCAAAGTGATGCGCTGCCGCCGACGCTGCGACTGCGGGCGGATGTGGAGCGCAAACACCTGTTTGGCCTCACCGGGCGGGAGCGCAGCAGTTCAGGGATTGATAGCGGTATGTACACGCCAGCCGCCCATGCCTTGACCTATGGACATCTGCGCGAGCAGGCGGGGCTCTTGTTGCGTTCTGGCTGGTCAGTCATTGTGGATGCCACCTTTTTGAAGCGCGCTGACCGTGACAGTTTCAGGGCGCTGGCGCAGGAAGTGGGTGCTGCGTTTGCCATCCTGGCCCCGCACGCCAGTCCGCAGGCATTGCGCGAGCGGATCATCGCGCGCAACGCCCTGGGTACCGATGCCTCCGAGGCCACGCTGGAGGTGCTGGCGCAGCAACGGCAGCAACTGCAGCCACTGGCTCCTGACGAGATGGCCGAGGTCGTGATGGGGTAAGTCTGTCCTTTGTGGCTGGCGGACCCGCTCTTCGGCTTACGCCTTGCTTACAAATTGTTACACCACCTGACGCCCCAAGTGGCTGGCGATTGTCTACAGTTGACCTCCGCATGTTGATAGTTGCGGCGGTACCGGGGCTGAGTCGTTGGCACCGGTAGCAACAAGGAGTATCTCCATGACCATTGAACACCCAGACATGCCCGGTGAGCGCTTGTCTTCCCTAGCAAAAGTACCTGTTGATCAGCCCGTTGAAGAGGTGTATGCCTCCGTCACACCGTCTGAACTCGACGAACTGTTGCCTGAACTTGTTGGCAAGGTCTATCAGGCGGCACCGCCGTCAGAGCGGGGGTTTCTCGTCAAATATCTGATGCAACCCTTGGGCGCGATGGCTTTGCTGACCGTTGCCAATGGTGTGTTTGCAAAAATCCGCTTCCAGGGCGGGTTCAACAACCTGCAGGTCCGCATGGAGGATTTGCAGGCGGTACAGCCTGAGGATGTGGTGGCCTTGGCCAACCGCGTTCAACAAATGAGTGTGCACGCGCTCAACGGATTGGGCCAGATGCTGGCATCTTCGCCAACGCTGGCCAGTTCTGCTGTGGCTCTGGTTTTGATCAAAATCCTTCGGGACAGGGCCAAATGCAGCCGGGATGATGATTCCCGCATCCGGTCTGTACCGCACGCTCCCGAGCGGCGAGCCCATTCGGCTTGACGCCGCCAACAAAAAGCCCCGCCAGTCAGCTTGACTGCGGGGCTTTTCAGCTATTTTAATGAGAGCTGCTAGCGTTTGATTCTAAAGGGCTAGAGGCATATTTCTTATATAAACATCACACCAGCAACGCATTCACCCGTTTGACATACGCTGCCGGGTCATCGGGCAGGCCGCCTTCGGCCAGCAGGGCCTGGTCGAACAGGATGTTGGCCAGGTCGTTGAAGTGCACCGAGCCTTCGAGCTTCTTCACCAGCGGGTGCTCAAAGTTGACTTCCAGCACCGGTTTGGTTTCCGGCGCTGTCTGGCCAGCCTGCTTGAGCATGCGGGCGAGTTGCGTGCTCATGCCGTGCTCCTGCACCACCAGGCAAGCCGGGCTATCGACCAGACGGGTGGTCACGCGCACGTCTTCGGCCTTGTCTTTCAGGGCCTCTTTGAGCTTGGCGAGCATCGGTTTGAAGGTTTCGGCGGCTTCATCAAAGGCCTTTTTCTCGGTCTCGTCCTGCAGTTTGCCCAGATCCACTTGGCCCTTGGCGACGCTTTGCAGCGGGGTGCCGTCAAACTCGTACAGGTAGTTCAGCGCCCATTCGTCCACACGGTCAGTCATTAGCAGGACTTCGATGCCTTTTTTCTTGAAGACTTCCAACTGCGGGCTGTTTTTGGCGGCGGCCAGGGTGTCGGCGGTGATGTAGTAGATGGCTTCCTGGCCGTCTTTCATGCGCGCCTTGTAGTCGGCAAAACTCACGGTCACACCGTCGGTGGTGCTGCTGGCAAAGCGCAGCAGCTTGGCAATGCGGTCCTTGTTGCCAAAGTCTTCGCCCAAGCCTTCCTTGAGCACGGCACCAAATTCTGAGTAGAACTTGGTGTATTTGCCGGCGTTGGCCTCGGCTTCCAACTTTTCTTCGGCGGTTTGTACATCTGTGACACCGTCTGCCGAGGCGCTGGACTCCGGCAACTTGTCATGTTTAGCCAGGTCTTCCAGCATGCCCAGCACGCGCTTGGTGCAGCCTTCGCGGATGGCTTTGACGTCGCGGCTTTCCTGCAGCAGCTCGCGGCTCACATTCAGCGGCAGGTCAGCCGAGTCCACCACGCCCTTGACAAAGCGCAGGTAGGTCGGCATCAGGTTGTCGGCATCGTCCATGATGAAGACGCGCTTAACGTACAGCTTCACGCCCGCGTGCTTCTCACGGTTGTACAAATCAAACGGCGCCTTGCCGGGGATGTACAGCAGCTGCGTGTACTCGGTGCTGCCTTCGACGCGGTTGTGCGTGTAGGCCAACGGCGGCTCGCTGTCGTGGCTGATCTGCTTGTAAAACTCGTTGTACTCGTCAACCGTGATGTCCTTCTTGGGGCGCGCCCAGATGGCGTTGGCCTTGTTGACGGTTTCCCACTCGCCGGTTTTGACCATGCCGCCGGGCTGGCGGCCACCGTTTTCGTCCGACGGGTTGATCAGCTCGCCGTCTTTCCACTCTTCCTTTTCCATCAAAATGGGCAGGCTGATGTGGTCGGAGTATTTGTTGATGATGCTCTTGAGCTTCCAGGCGCTGGCGTAATCCAGCGCGTCGTCGTTCAGGTGCAGGATGACGCTGGTGCCACGCTCAGCGCGCTCAATCGGTTCTACCTCAAAGTTGCCCGCACCGCCGCTGACCCAGCGCACACCCTCGGCAGGTGGCAGGCCGGCGCGGCGGGTTTCCACGGTGATCTTGTCGGCGACGATGAAGCCCGAGTAAAAGCCCACACCAAACTGGCCGATCAGCTGGCCTTGCTGCGAGGCATTGGCCTTCTGGTCGCCGGTGAGCTTGCTCATGAAGTCTTTGGTGCCGCTCTTGGCGATCGTGCCCAGGTGCTCCACGGCTTCGATCTCGCTCATGCCGATGCCGTTGTCGGTGATGGTCAGGGTCTTGGCGTCCTTGTCAAAGGTCACTTTGACCTTGAGTTCGGAGTCGGACTCGTACAGCGCGGGGTTGTTGATGGCCTCAAAACGCAGCTTGTCGCAGGCGTCCGACGCGTTGGAGATCAGTTCGCGCAGGAAAATTTCCTTGTTGGAATACAGCGAATGCGTGACCAGGTGCAACAGTTGTGCAACTTCGGCCTGGAAGGAAAGGGTTTGTTTGCTCATGGGGTTTGGGGTGTTCTCAAAGCATTAAAAAAACCGACCACTAACAGGTCGGCACTCAAGCGGGTATGTAACTTGGGGTGCTGTGGGATTTTTCAAGCCCCCATCTTGCAGCCGAGCGGACGCCGCCCTCACGCGACGGATGTCAACTTCGCCTTGACCTGCTGGTAGCCAGCGTACAACTTGCCGTAAACCGGGCCGGGCTGGCCGCTGCCCACTGGTTGACCGTCGAGCAGAGTCACCGGCAGCACCTCTTTGGTGGCGGAAGACAGCAGCACCTCGTCCGCTGCCAGCACCTCGGCGTGGCTGATGCGCCGCAGCGCGAACGGGATGCCTTGCGCCTGACAGATCTCTTCGATCAGCCCGTAGCGGATGCCTTCGAGCACCAGGTTGTCTTTGGGCGTGCCCAGCAGTTGGCCATCTTTCACCACCCAGACATTGCTGGCAGCGGCTTCGCTCAGATAACCGTCGCGGAACATCACCGTCTCCAGCGCGCCGGCGTCAAAACTGATCTGGCGGGCAAACACCGCGCCCAGCAGGCTGGTGGCTTTGATGTGCGCCTTTTGCCAGCGGAAGTCGTCGGCGGTGACGCAGGCCACGCCTTTTTCGCGCTGCTCAGCGCTGGGCGACTTCATGGCATTGGTCATGACAAACACCGTGGGCGTGATGTCGGTGGGCATGACGTGGTCACGCATGGCCACGCCACGGGTGATCTGGATGTAGATGAGTTGATCGGTATTTTGGCCGCTAGACCCCGTGGATGTTGCGTAAGCAGCTATTAACTGTATAGCAATATCGGCCCACTGTTCGCGAATTAACGGGTTGCTGATGCGGCATTCCTGGAGACTGCGCTCCAGCCGCGCCATGTGCTGCTCAAAGCGGAACAACTGCCCCGCGTACACCGGCACCACCTCATACACGCCGTCGCCAAAGATGAAGCCGCGATCCATCACGCTGACCTTGGCGTCGGGCAGGGTGGTGAATTCGCCGTTGAGATAGCAGGGCAGTTCTGGCAGAGTGGTCATGGCAACGAATAAGCGTGAAAACAGCGAGCCAGTTTACGCGCGGGCCCGCCGCGCATTCACCGCGACCAGCCAGCCCTGGCTGCTGACCAGCAGCACCCCGGCCAGTACCAGCACCGCCCCCAGCACAAAGCGCGACTCCAGCGGCTCGCCCAGCAGCCACACGCCAAACCCCATGCCAAACAGCGGGGTCAGAAACGAAAACACCCCCAGTCGCGAGGCCAGGTAGTGCCGCAGCAACCAGAACCACGCCAGAAAACTGGCAAACGACACGACCACCGACTGAAACACCAGGCTGCCCCATACCAGCGGGGTGAAGTGAATGTGGGTCTGCCCGAGCGCCGTGGCGGCCAACATCAGCAGCATAAATGCGCCCACCAGTTGGTACATCAGCGTTTGCGAGGCCGGAGCCCTGGCCAAAGCCGAGCAGCGCACCACCACCGTGGTGGCCGCCCAAGCCATGCCCGCCAGCAGCGCCAGGGCATCGCCCCACAGCATCATCGTCGGGTCCATCGCGCGGGTGACGCTCTGGCTGCGGCCAAAAAACGTTAGCACAATGCCGGCAAACGCCAGCCCGATGCCTGCCCACTGCAACCCATTCAGCCGCTCAGCAGGCAGTTTGAGGTGCAAGCCCAGCGCTACAAAAATCGGTGCGGTGTACAAAAACACCACCGCGTGCGAGGCGGATGTATGCCGCAGGCCCTCGCCCACCAGCATAAATTCCAGCGCAAACAAGGCACCGACCGTCAGCCCGGCGCGCAAGGTGCCGTCTGTGATGGACATCCGCTCATGGCGCCACCACATCCACAGCCCCAGCAGCAGCGCCGCCACCCCGGAGCGCAGGCCAATCTGCATGATCGGTGCAATCTCGTGGGCGGTGGCTTTGAGCACCACCTGCTGCAAACCCCACAACAGGCATAACAACAGCATCAGGGAAGAGGCGCGCGCATCAAGCGCTTGGCGGGTCGGCATGGGTCAAATGGGTCCAGGTGGGGGCCAGATGTTAGACCCGAAAGTGCGGATGACGACAGTGAACTTCAGATAAACCATCGCATCCGCGGCCTGCCCGGGCGGTCCCCCGATGCCATGAATTGTTTCAGCATGTGTTTAAAACGCTGCGGTGCAACATTTGGATACGATCCAGCGCCAAACGGCAGCTCGACTCAGAGATCATCCGACCTGTTCAAAAACAACAAGGATATTCCGTGAAAGTCATTTTCAAATCTGCCGTGGGTGCCGTGGCTGTGTCTGCCTTGCTGGCACTGGGCGGCTGCGCCAACCTGTCACACCATGACCGCAACATGATTTCTGGCGCGGGCATTGGTGCCGTGGCAGGCGCGGTGCTGACCGGCGGCAGCTCCATCGGCACCGTGGGTGGCGCGGCTGTGGGCGGCGTGATTGGCCACCAAATCGGACGCAGATAGGCCAACAGCGGCTGAAAGACGTGTCCGCCGGGGCAGCAGTTGCGCCTGGGCGGTGGTCAACCCGGTTAGCATGCGGGCTCCAAACGCCTGACTTCCCGGGCGTTGTTTGCTGATGTGCCGCCTGTGACTGATTTACCCGAAAAGACCCAAGAACCCCGCCTGTGGCGCAGCGACGGCTGGACCGCCCAGATCATCAAAAACGAAGACGACGACGGCTGGGCCGTGGCCATGACCGCTGATGGCGCGGCCGAGCCCGCCTTGACCGGCCCGTGGACCATGGGTCGCGACAAAAAGAACCCCAAACCGCTCGATGGCAGCGTGTTCATCACGCTGGTCAAAACCGCCCGTGAATTTGTGCGCCGCAGCGAGCAGCAGTTGCACGCCACGCTGCACCAGAGCATCACGGTGGCACACGGCACAGCGCGTGTCACAGTCTGCCTGGACATCACCCCTGATGAGGACAACCCGTCGGCCATGCTGAGCGCCAAAGACGATGGTGATGAACTGCTGGCGCAGGTGCGGGTGTCACCTGCGTTCACACTCAACCGCGCCAGTGCGATCAGGTGGGTGGACGGCGGGTTTGCCCGGCCTGCTGGGTAGGGCCCGCGTGTCCACTGCGCATGGCTCGCTGAAACCTGGATGGTGGCGGTGCACAACGTCGCCGATCCATCAGGTTAACGGCTGCTTGTTTCATGGGTTGAGCATGAAATATGGCTCTAGCGCTTTTGGAATAAGGGCTTACAGCTATCAAAAAAAGTAAATTCTTCACGCTGCTGGTGCGCATGGTGCCAGGCAGGAGAGGGGTGGCCGTTCTCCGGCTTGCTCGCGGGTGAAGCCGTTGGTATGTCAGTCGAGCAGGTGTCGCCACTGATCTTGGTGCGCTGCCTGTCACACCACGCGAATGAGGCCTGCGCCCGACAGCCCCACCGCCCGCCTTCAACGTGTCTGGATGTGATGTTGGGGGAGGGTTCCTAGGCGGATTGAGGTCGCTAAACAAAGGCAGCTATCCGGCAGTTCAATTCTTGAGCTTTGGGGACCTACCGCCGGTCATTCAGAGAAGCTCGCGGGGTATCGGTCAACGAACTTTTCCACCAAAGAGAAGTGGCCCCGGTTGTTTGACAAACCAGAATGACCGGTCACGATCGACCGGAATACCCAGTTTGAACAACTTTACGCAGATTTACATCGCTGAAGTCTCAATTGAAGGACTCATCTTGTCGATATCGATACTAAGAATCCAAGTGAGTGGGTTCTGAAATCCAACCTGAGGAGTTCAGTATGTCCATGTCGATCAGTTCCGTTGGTAGCGGAAGTAGCGGCGGATTCGATCCATCCAAGATGGCCTCAATGATGGCGTCCAAGATGATGAACGACCTCGACCCAAACAACACAGGCAAAGTTACCAAGGATCAATTTGTTTCCGCAATGACTGCCAAGGGTATGTCCAGCACCGATGCCACAAAGATGTACGACTCGATCGACACGAAGAAAACCGGAAGCATTACCAAGTCAGACATTGAAACCGCTATTAAAAATGGCAACCTGAAGCCCCCTTCAGGCGGTCCTAGTGGCGCGGGTGGTTCAGGTGGAACAGGGAAACCCAGGGGGGCAGGCGGTGCGGGTGGAACTGGAGGCGCGAGCAATTCTTCCCAAACCTATGCTGCAGCCGACACGAACAAGGATGGCGTGGTTTCCGCCCAGGAAGCAGCAATCTACGCCATATCTCACCCATCAGCGGCAGCCACTGAAAGCACTAAGACCGACCCATCCAAGTTAGGCCAGAACGTCGACAAGTTGGTCTGATCAGGATCTTGCCAACGGCCGCTTGAGAGCAGGCAGACTGCAAAGCTGTAAGACCGGAATCGCTGCCTGCACACCCGAAATACACTGCGCGATATTTCCAATACTCAGTGTTGACGGTGCTCGTCGCGTTGGCAGCTGTTGCTCAGAAAACAGGCAAATGGTGTTTCACCATGGCTGTGAGCGTCGCTTTGTCAAATGGTTTGGTCATGAAATCGTTCATCCCTGCGGCAAAGCAGGCATCCTTGTCTGACTGCATGGCGTTCGCCGTCAAGGCGATGATCGGTGTAGCCGCATTGGGACCGTTGCCCTTCCTGATGGCTTTTGTCGCTTCAAACCCATTCAACCCCGGCATTTGGACATCCATCAGGATCAGGTCATATTTCTGATTCTGTGCCACCTGTACGCCTTCAGTCCCATCGTTGGCCAGATCAACCTTGTAGCCTTCACGTTCCAATAGAACCAATGCGATTTGTTGGTTAATGGGGTGGTCTTCCACCAGCAAGATACTGATACCCTGGCCAGCCGGGGTAAGCGTTTGCGCAGCCGGTTCTGCCAGATCGCCCGGCACAGTATCCGGGTATGGAACAATCTGAGGGCGTTGACTGGCATCTTCCTCATTGTTTTGAAGCTGCTTTGCCGTGGTCGCGGGCGGTGTTACTCGTTCCAGTGGCAGTTCAAGCCAGAAAAGGCTGCCCTCGCCGGGGCTGCTTTGCACGCCAATCTTTCCATGCATCCCCTCAACCAGTTTCTTGCAAATGACCAGACCCAAGCCCGTGCCGCCGAATTTGCGTGAGGTGGACGAATCAACCTGAATGAATGGATTGAATAATTTCTCCAGTGCTACTGGCGCAATCCCGATGCCGCTGTCCTGGACCTCAAACCGCACGCCATCAAATGTCTTTGTCACCGTCAGACGCACGCCACCCTGCTGCGTGAACTTGACCGCATTGCCCAGCAAATTCAAAAGGACTTGGCGAATTCTCAGGCTGTCGCCGATGTAGCCGGCTTCAGCGCCTTCGGTTACGTCAACTTTGAGCTCGATGCCCTTTTCCTGCGCTTTCATCGTCAAAATTGATGTCACAGAATTGACCAACTCTCCCAGGGAAAAGGCATGTGATTCAAATTCCATGTGCCCGGCTTCGATCTTGGAGAGGTCAAGGATGTCATTGATCAGTGCCAGCAGTGCCTCACCAGACTGCGCGATGTTGCGTGCATAACTCCGTTGCTCCGGGCTCAATTCGCTGTCCAACAGCAAGCCTGTCATGCCGAGTACCCCATTCATAGGCGTTCGGATTTCATGCGACATGTTCGCCAGAAATTGACTCTTGGCCGCGTTGGCACTTTGCGCCAAGACTTTTTCTGATTCCAGATCACAGCGTAATTTCTCAGCAGCTATCTGGGATCGCAGCAGCAGGTAGAACAAGAAGAGGGTCATGGCACTGACAATGCTGGCCCCGCTGACAATCTTCCTGTGGCTGGTCTCGGACTGCGCCAACACTTCAGGAACTGAATCGCCAACGACATAGGTTAATCCGTAGGCAGGGTCCCGGAAGTAACCGTAAAGTCGGTCGATCCCATCGGTGGTGGCTTTTCGTCGGAAGTTGCCTGTAGGTGGCGCATCGGTGGCCAGATAGGGTGCGCCTTTGATCAGGGTACCGAGCATGGATTCATTGGCAGGGAACCTTGCCATGATCTCCCCGGAATCGCGAATCAGGGAGACCGAACCGCCTTCATGAATACCGACGGTTTGCGCGAAATTCGCAATCAAGTCCGGGCTGATCGAGATGACCAACACACCATTGAAGTTTCCGTCTTGGAAGATCGGCCGGGTGAACTGGATCGACCACTTGCCGGAGACTTTGCCTTTGACAGGTTTGCTGATAAACAGCTGATCCGCATGGGGCGACTGCTGGTGCACCTTGAAGTGTTCCCTGGTGCTGAGGTCGGTCCGATCAGACGGTGGTGCCAGGTTCGAGAATGCCAGCAGGCCGTCCTTGTCGATGACGGCCACCTGAAAAGTCAGGTCCTGAATATTGGCTTGACTGCGTCGAATGACATCCGAGAATGACTTCCAATCACCATTCCAGTGCGAGCGCGTATCCAACAAGATCTCATTGACGCGTTTGATTGTTGAGCGGGTGTTCTCGGCAAACACACGTGCCTCAATGGCGGTTCTCACCTCAGCTTCATGAATGGAACTGGCGCGACTGCGCTCAATTTCGAAGAAGGACGCGCCCCAGATGATGCTCAGGCACAGCAGAGCGACCAAAGATATTTGTATTCGAAGTCTATTCAAGCTGGACCGGATATTGCTCATGTAAGCCTTGACAGCCAATGCACTGTGAAACCATGAAAGCATCCGTCCACGGCTTCAGTGTGCCTCATAGACATGCCAAGCCAAATATGCAGCGCAAGGGCGCTCGGGAAGTGTTCTGTTCCATACGACACGTGCAGTTTAAAGCATAGTGGTGTGTCTATTGAACCCAAACGCCGATGGGTCACCAATGGCTTATGGCAGTCATCGAATTGGACTACCCTATAGTTGCTCGTCGTTGCCGTCAGCAACCGCCCCAGCCCATCTCCTGCCACCCACCAACGCTGCCATGAAGGTGAAACTTGTCTCTCACACACGCAGTCTGCCCGTCAACACGCAGCGAACTGCTTATACGCCAAATAGGCCTAAAGCCCTTATAAATAAAGCGCAAGCAGCTCCGCTAAATATAGCGAAATCAACCCGACAACGGCTTGAGCAACTCCGCCAGATCACTCTCGGTAAACAGCGCCTGTTTGCGCCCGACCGCGCCGCTGTACATGCTCTCGGCCAGCGCCGCCTTGCGTTCCTGCAGCGCCAGGATGCGCTCCTCGATCGTGCCCTGCGCCACCAGTTTCACCACCCACACGCTTTGCGTCTGGCCGATGCGGTGGGCGCGGTCGGTGGCCTGGGCTTCCACCGCCGGGTTCCACCACGGGTCATAGTGGATCACCGTGTCGGCTTGCGGCAGGTTCAGCCCGGTGCCACCGGCTTTCAGGCTGATCAGAAACAGCGGCACCGCGCCGCTGGTGAACTGGTCGATGAGTTCGTCGCGCTTCTGGCTCTGGCCGGTGAGTTTGACCCAGTTCAGTTTGCGTTTGGCCAGTTCCACTTCGATCAGCGTCAACATGCTGGTGAACTGCGAAAACAGCAAAATGCGCCGCCCCTCATTCAGCATTTCGGGCAGCAGTTCCATCAATTGGTCGAGCTTGGCCGAGGTTTTCACCTTTTGCGCCGCCGCCAGCTTGAGCAGATGCGGGTCGCAGCACACCTGGCGCAACTTGAGCAGCGCGTCCAGGATGGTGATTTGCGACTTGGCCAGGCCCTTGGTGCTGAGCGCCTCGCGCACGGTTTTCTCCATCCCTAAGCGGATGGTTTCGTACAGGTCGGCCTGTTTGCCCGACAGCTCCACGCGCATCACGGTCTCGACCTTGGGCGGCAGCTCGTGCGCCACCAGCGCCTTGGTGCGGCGCAGCATGAACGGGGTGACGCGGGCGCGCAACTGGTGCAGCGCCTCGGGGTCGCCCTGCTTTTCGATGGGTTTGCGAAACAGCTCGGTGAAGCGCTTCTGGCTGCCCAGAAAACCCGGCATCAAAAAGTGGAACAGGCTCCAGACTTCGCCGAGGTGGTTTTCCATCGGCGTGCCGGACAGGCACAGGCGGTGGCGGCTTTTCAGCTCGCTGGCCACCTCGGCGGCATAGGTGTTGGCGTTTTTGATGTTTTGCGCCTCGTCCAGCACCACCAAGTGCCATTGGCCTTGCAACCAGCCTTCGCGGTCGCGCGGCAGCAGCGAATACGGGGCGATGACGATGTCGTGGTCGTGCGTGCTGCCACTCACCTCGTGGCGGTCCGCGCCGTGGATCACCAGGCAGCGCAGCTCCGGGCAAAAGCGCTCGGCTTCTCGCCGCCAGTTGCCCATCAGGCTCACCGGGGCGATGATCAGCGCGGGCTCGGTCAGGCGGCCTGCGTCTTTTTCGATCTGGATGTGGGCCAGGGTTTGCAGCGTTTTGCCCAGGCCCATGTCGTCGGCCAGGATGCCGGCCAACCCATATTCGCGCAGAAACTGCAGCCAGTTCACACCTTGCTGCTGGTACGGGCGCAGCGTGGCCTTCAAGCTGGCGGGCAAGGGAACGTCTGGCAACACGGCATTGCCTTTGAGTTTTTGCACCATGTCACGCAGGTGCTGGGTGCCTTCCCACACCGCACCTTCGCCCAGCGAGGCGGTGGTGCGCATCGCGTCCATGCGTGAGAGTTTCAGGCTTTCACCAGAAAAATCATGGTCGCGATCGCCCACCAGTTCCAGCAGCGCGCCGAGCCAGGGCTTGAGGTTGTCGGTGGGCAGGCGGATAAAGCCGCCTTGCGGGTTGGGCAGGTACACAAACGGCGGCAAGTCGGGCAGGCCGGTGACCGCATCACGCGGGCTCATGGCGGCGGTGGCAATCAGGCTGGGCAGAAGCGGCAGGATGTTGTGGCGCTCGCCGTTGATCTCCATGCCCAGACTCAGGTCAAACCACGGCGAGGTGGCTTCGTCGTCGCTCTGCGCCTGCAGGTTGACGTTCAACGCGCTGGCGTGGCTGATCCAGTTGATCAGGCCGTCGTCCAGCGTCACCTCAAAACCGGCCTCGCGCAGCGGTGCGTAATCGGTGTCGGCCAGTTGTAGCCAGCGTTGCTGCGGCTCGTGGCCGGGGATGCCAAACAGATCGCGCCCATTGCTGGCAAAACCCCAGTCGCGCAGGCGCACGATGGCTTCGAGTTCGGTTTGCGGGTCGCGCTGCAACATGGCGCGGCCAGCAGTGCCTTCCACCAGCACGGTGGTGCCCTGGCCGACCCACCAGCCACGGTGCCCGGCGTAATCAAAACTCAGGCGCGCCAGCATCAGGCCGTCCGTGGGCACGTGTTGCGGTGACACGGCTTGCAGGTGCAGGCAAGCCGTCGGTGTGATGCCTTTCAGGATGTGCAGTTGCTCCAGCACCGGCGGCAGCGGCACGGCCCCGAGGTGGGCTATCAGCTCGGGCTGGTGTTTTTTCAGTGACTCGGGCTTGAGTGGTGGGGTTTTGAGCAGCACGGCGACCTGGCCGGCGCTCATGCCTTGCAGGTCCACCAGGCCGCAGCGTCCGTAGGCAGCGTCGAGGTACAGCGGCGGGTTGTTCAGGCAGATTTTGGCCTGACCGTCACCCAGCTTGGCGCGCAGCGCCCAGCCGGATTTGGCGTTGATGCTGGGGCCGACTTCATGCCACTCCCAGGTCAGCGTCAGCGGCTCGCCCCACTGCACGGGTGTGCCGGGCTGGCTGGGTGGCACCAGCACAAACAGGCGGCCGGTGCTGGCGGCGGCTTGCAGAATCTGCATGCCGTATTTGCCCTCGGGCGTGATTTTGCTACGCGCGCTGTAGCTGTAGTAATACTGGATGGAGCTGCCCGGCATGGCGCGAATCAGCTGCAACACGTCGTGATCGGCCTCGCTGGCGTGGTCAAACAGCGGCTGGCCGCGTTCGGGCTGGTGCTTGAGCTGCTTGGCCTTGGCCCAGCCACCGGTGACCTTGGGGTAGGAGGTGACCACTTCCAGGCTCAACTGCGGGTTCTGGCCTTGCGGGTTCAGGATGGACAGCAGGTACAAAAACTGCTCAGGCCGCGCCGGTGCGCTTTGGGGAGGCTGGGTATCGGCTGGCTTGGGAGCGGTGCGGGCCAGTTCGTTCAACCAGCGCGCCACCTGGTTGTCGGCCTCCAACTGCTCGTAGGCTTGCTGGCGCGCCAGCTCAGCCTGGCGGCGGGTTTCGAGCTGCTCGGGGGTGGCGGGTGTGCTGGCTGCGCTGACGTAGTCTGGCCCCAGCAGGTATTGGCCTTTGTACGCCGCCTTGATCAGCAGCGCCACGGCGTGTTTGCACTGGTAACCCACCGGGCAGGTGCAATCGCTGTCCCAGCCGCGCAGCTTGCCACCGGTGGTCAGGTTGAGATCGACTTCAACCTCATAAGGTCGGCGTTCGCTGCCCTGCACCTCGCCTTCGAGCAACCAGCGATCGCCGATGGGTGAAATGGACAGACTCAGCACCTTTTGGCTGCGGTACAGGTCCAATGCCCGGCCATAAGTGGCGGTGCCAGCCCGCTGGGCCAGCGAGGCCAGGTCCAGCCAGAGTCCGTGCGTGAGTTCGTCGTTAGGCATGAAATTGGCCTCTAGCCCTTATGTGTAAAGCGTAAGAAGCTATCAAAATAAAATTACTTCAGGCGCTGACTTGCCCCATGGCATGCCCAGCCTGCTGGTCCGCGTGGTAACTGCTGCGCACCATCGCACCCACCGCCGCGTGGCTGAAACCCATTTCATAAGCACGCGTCTCGAACATCTTGAACACGTCCGGGTGCACGTAGCGCTTGACCGTCAGGTGGGCGCTGCTGGGTGCCAGATACTGGCCGATGGTAAGCATGTTGATGCCGTGGTCACGCATGTCTTGCATGGTTTGCAGAATCTCGTCGTCGGTTTCACCCAGGCCGACCATGATGCCGCTTTTGGTCGGGATGTCGGGGAACTGGGCCTTGAACTTCTTTAAAAGGTTCAGGCTGAATTGGTAGTCCGAACCCGGGCGGGCTTCCTTGTACAGGCGCGGGATGGTTTCCAGATTGTGATTCATGACATCGGGCGGCGCGGCTTTCAGGATATCCAAGGCCCGGTCATCGCGGCCACGGAAGTCGGGCACCAGCACCTCGATCTGCGTTTGTGGTGACTTGGCGCGAATCTGCTCGATGCAGGCCACAAAATGCCCAGCCCCGCCGTCGCGCAAGTCGTCACGATCGACGCTGGTGATCACCACATATTTGAGTTTGAGCTGGGCGATGGTGTTGGCCAGGTTCACCGGTTCATCCACGTCCAGCGGGTCCGGGCGGCCGTGCCCCACATCGCAAAACGGGCAGCGCCGGGTGCATGTGTCGCCCATGATCATGAAGGTGGCGGTGCCCTTGCCAAAACATTCGCCAATGTTGGGGCAACTGGCTTCTTCGCATACGGTGACCAGCTTGTTGCTGCGCAGCACGTCCTTGATTTCGTAAAAACGCGTGGTCGGGCTGCCGGCCTTGACGCGAATCCACTCGGGTTTGCGCAAAATTTCGCCCTGCACCACCTTGACCGGGATACGCGACAGTTTGGCGGCCGCTTTTTGCTTGGCGGAGGGGTCATAGTTCTCGGCGGTTTGGGTCTCGCGCACGGTGGCGTTGGTAGTAGTTGGGGTCATGTGATGTTTTGAAGGGGGGTAGAGGCGGTGTGGGTCAGTTGCAGCCATCCGGGGCGGTCAGTGGCCCAGGTAAATGACCAGTTGGTTGGCCAGCACCTCGGCGGCCTCTTGCCAGGAAACAAAAACGCCAATTGTAGAAAGATCAACGGTTTGCAGCGCCTGGTAACCGCAGGGGTTGATACGCGAGTAGGGCTCCAGATCCATCGCCACGTTCAGCGCCACACCGTGGTAGGTGCAGTTGCGGCTGACCTTGATGCCCAGCGCGGCGATTTTGCCCATGCCGGAGAAGTCGGGGCCGGTCAATTTGGGGTCGGATCCGGCCGCGAAGCGGAACGGCTCTGACCCTAATTTGACCGGCCGCTGCGGCAGCATCGCATGCGAGCGCGGATCCTCCAGCCGCACATAAATCCCCGGCGCGCCCGCCACCCGGTGCCCGGTGATGTCAAAGTGCAACAGCGTGCGGATCACCGCCTCTTCAATGCGGTAAACGTATTCCTTGACAAAGTAACCCGCGCGTTTCAGGTCCAGCAGCGGGTAGGCCACCACCTGCCCCGGCCCGTGGTAAGTCACCTGGCCGCCCCGGTTGGTCTGGATCACCGGAATGCTGCCTGGGTTAAAAATATGCTCCTTTTTGCCTGCTAGCCCTTGTGTGTAAACGGGCTCATGCTCGCAAATCCAGAGCTTGTCGGGTGTGATGTCAGTGCGCTCAGCCGTGAACGACTGCATCGCTTCATAGGTCGGCACATACGCCACCCGGCCTAAAAATTGGGGTTGCATCGACACGGCTACAGCACCACCTTGACCATCGGGTGGGTGGATAGCGTGCGGTAGAGTTCGTCGAGCTGTTCGCGGCTGGTGGCGGTCACTGTGATGGTCACACCCAGATACTTGTCTCCCTTGCTGGGCCGCAACTCGATGGTGCCCGCATCAAAGGCCGGGTCAAAGGCGTGGGCGATGTGTGTGATGGCGGCCACCAGGCCGTCGGTCTTGATGCCCATGACCTTGATGGGAAACTGGCACGGGTAGATGATCAGCGACTCGGCGGGTGAACCCGTCGGCGTGTTGGCGGGTGGGGTGGCGGGGTTGTTCATGGAAGTGGGGGCATTTCAGTCGGGTAAAAGTTTCTAGGTATAATCGAAGGCTAATCTAAGCGCGGTGCGGCCTGTAAAGTATCCGTAATGTTAATGGCGACAATAGCACCTGTTGGTTGGAAAGACTCTGAGCTGGAAGATGAGGCGGCAAATTTTGTCCCCTTGACACCAGAGCAGATCGCTGCCGTCAAGGCCGCCAATCCGGTGAGTACGCCGTGGTGGGTAATCGGAGGTCAGGCGTTGGTGGGTAGTTTGGTTGTAGGTTTGGCGTGGCTGCTGTTTGGCGGCGTGATTGCCAAGTCGGTGTTGTGTGGTGTGATGGCGGTGGTGGTTCCGGCGGCGTTATTTGTCCGGAGCCTGACCAGCAAGTTCGCCAAGTCTTCTCCCGGATCGGCTGTGATAAGCTTCTTTGTCTGGGAGTTGATCAAGATTTTAGTGACTTTGGGCATGCTTTTTGCGGCCCAGCGTTGGGTGACTGATTTGAGTTGGCTGGCCATGCTGGCGGGCTTGGCGGTCACTCTCAAGGTGTATTGGTTGGCGCTGGCGTTCAAACGCCAGCGCAAGTCGGTGCGGTTAAGTTAACGCCTCATGGCAAAAGCAATTTATCTAAGAGTGACTGATGGCTACTGAAGAACACGTTGCGGAACAAGGTAAAACCGCCGGTGAGTACATTGTTCACCACTTGACGCACCTGCAAAACCACAAGCCGGCCAGCGTCGTTGACTTCACTGTCTTCAACTTCGATTCCATGTTCTGGGCCATCCTGCTTGGTGCCATTGGTTGCTGGGTGCTCTGGCTGGCAGCGCGCAAGGCGACTTCGGGTGTGCCGGGCCGCTTCCAGGCAGCCGTCGAAATCATGGTCGAAATGGTCGATTCCCAAGCCAAAGACATCGTTCACAGCGCTGAGAGCCGCAAGTTTGTCGCTCCGCTGGCACTCACCGTGTTCATCTGGATTTTGTTGCTCAACACCATGGACTTGTTGCCCGTGGATTTGATCCCGCTGATCTGGGAAAAGATGTTTGCGGCAGCTGGGCATAGCCCGGAGCATGCTTACATGCGCTCTGTCCCCACTGCAGATTTGTCCATCACCATGGGTCTGTCGGTGTCGGTGTTGCTGATTTCCTTGTGGTACAGCGTGAAGATCAAAGGCTTGGGCGGTTGGATACATGAACTTTTTACCGCGCCGTTTGGTGCGCATCCGCTGCTATGGCCTTTCAACTTCGCGATGCAACTGATTGAGCTTGTGGCCAAAACCATTTCGCATGGCATGCGACTGTTTGGCAATATGTATGCAGGCGAATTGATTTTCCTGCTGATTGCCATGATGGGTGGTGCGTTCACACTCTCGGCGACTGGTTTTGCCCTGGCGGCGGGTCAGATCGTTGCCGGACTCATCTGGGCCATCTTCCACATTCTGATTATCGTGTTGCAAGCCTTCGTTTTCATGATGCTGACGCTGGTGTACATCGGCCAGGCTCACGATAGTCACTGAGCCTTTTCAAGTTCATTTTTCCCTTTTCTCGTTAACTCAATTCCTTAGGAGTCATTATGGAAGTCATCAGCTTTGTTTCATTGGCCGCCGGCCTGATCATCGGTCTAGGCGCGCTCGGTGCTTGTATCGGCATCGGCATCATGGGTAGCAAGTATCTGGAAGCGGCTGCCCGTCAGCCCGAATTGATGGGCGTGCTGCAAACCAAGATGTTCTTGTTGGTTGGTCTGATTGACGCAGCGTTCATTATTGGTGTGGGTATTGCTCTGTGGTTCACCACTGCCAATCCGTTCCTGGCTCAGATCGCCAATCTGGCGAAATAAACTTCGGTTGGTCAACGACACTCATTCCCTGTTCAGCGCGCAGCGTCCCAGGGGCAAGGATCACAAGTGAGCATTACCGGTACCTTAATAATTCAGATGATCGTGTTCCTGATGCTTGTCGGGTTCACGATGAAATATGTGTGGCCACCGATCGCCAAGGCGCTCGATGAGCGTGTGCAGAAAATCGCTGATGGTCTGGCAGCAGCTGATAAAGCCAAGTCTGAACTTTCATCCGCTAACAAGCGGGTGGAGCAAGAACTGGCGTTGTCGCGCACCGAAACGGCTGGCCGTCTGGCTGATGCAGAGCGCCGTGCCATGATGATCATCGAAGAAGCCAAGGCCAAAGCGACGGATGAAGGCAATAAGATTGTTGCCTCAGCCAAAGCTGACGCTGAGCAACAGGTGATCAAGGCGCGTGAGGCACTGCGCGAGCAGGTAGCCGCTCTGGCGGTCAAGGGCGCTGAGCAGATTCTTCGCAAGGAAGTCAATGCTGGTGTGCATGCTGACCTGCTGAATCGTTTAAAGACCGAGCTCTAAGAGAACGCCATGGCTGAACTTGCCACAATTGCCCGTCCTTACGCTGAAGCCTTGTACAAGGCTTGCGGGTCGGATGCCAAGACGGTGTTGGGTTGGCTCGACGAGCTGGCCTGTGTTGCCGCTGAACCTCAGTTGCTGCAGTTCGCAGACAGCCCGAAAACCACAACAGAGCAGGTCTATGGTGTGATTTTGGGTGTCATGAAAACTGTGCTCGATAGCCATGCGCAAAACTTCCTGCACATGGTGATCGACAACAACCGGCTCAGCTTTCTGCCAGAAATTGCCACACAGTTTCGTGCGCTTGCCAACGCCCAAAGCGGTTCCAGCGATGCGGTGGTCTACAGTGCTTTCCCGATTGTCGGAGCAGCGCTGGTGGAGACAGCCAAGGTTCTTGAGCAGCGGTTTGGTCGCAAACTCAATGTGTCCGTAGAGTTGCAACCCGAGCTCATTGGTGGCATCAGGGTGGTCATAGGTGACGAAGTTCTTGACACATCTGTCAAGGCGCGTTTGGAACAAATGAAAGTGGCTTTGTCGGCTTGAGGCTTTGCCACAACCGCCAGCCTATTTAACGAAAGAAGGAAAGAGCCATGCAACTCAATCCCGCAGAGATTTCAGAACTCATCAAGAGCCGTATTGAAGGTTTGTCCGCCACTGCAGACATCCGCAACCAGGGCACCGTCGTGTCCGTGACGGACGGTATCGTTCGTATTCACGGCCTGTCCGATGCCATGCAGGGCGAAATGCTTGAATTTCCGGCAGACGCAGACGGGCAGCCCAGTTATGGCTTGGCGCTGAATCTGGAGCGTGATTCGGTGGGTTCCGTGGTGCTGGGTGCTTACGAGCACATTTCCGAAGGCGATACCGTCAAGTGCACGGGTCGTATTCTGGAAGTGCCGGTGGGTCCCGAACTCAGAGGTCGCGTGGTCAACGCTTTGGGCCAGCCGATTGACGGCAAGGGTCCCATCAACGCCAAGATGACTGACGTGATCGAAAAAGTGGCTCCGGGCGTGATTGCCCGCCAGTCTGTCGATCAGCCCATGCAGACCGGTCTGAAGTCCATTGACTCCATGGTGCCGATCGGCCGTGGTCAGCGCGAGTTGATCATTGGTGACCGCCAGACCGGCAAAACTGCCGTGGCTATTGATGCGATCATTAACCAGAAGGGTCAAAACATGACCTGCGTTTATGTCGCTATTGGCCAAAAGGCCTCCAGCGTCAAAAACGTGGTGCGTTCGCTGGAACAAGCTGGCGCGATGGAATACACCATCGTGGTGGCCGCCACTGCGTCCGAGTCTGCCGCCATGCAATATGTGGCGGCTTACTCTGGCTGCACCATGGGTGAGTACTTCCGTGACCGTGGTGAAGATGCGCTGATCGTGTATGACGATTTGTCCAAGCAAGCTGTCGCTTACCGTCAGGTGTCTTTGCTGTTGCGTCGTCCTCCGGGCCGGGAAGCTTACCCAGGCGACGTGTTTTACCTCCACAGCCGTCTACTGGAGCGTGCGGCACGTGTCAATGCCGATTACGTTGAAGCCTTCACCAAGGGTGAAGTCAAGGGTAAAACCGGTTCACTGACTGCCTTGCCGATCATTGAAACGCAAGCCGGTGACGTGTCCGCCTTCGTGCCAACCAACGTGATTTCCATCACCGACGGCCAGATCTTTCTGGAAACCAGCCTGTTTAACGCCGGTATCCGCCCTGCGATCAACGCCGGTATTTCGGTGTCCCGCGTGGGTGGTGCAGCTCAAACCAAGCTGATCAAGGGCCTGTCCGGTGGTATCCGTACCGACCTGGCGCAGTATCGCGAACTGGCCGCCTTTGCTCAGTTTGCCTCTGACCTCGACGAAGCCACCCGCAAGCAGTTGGACCGTGGTGCTCGCGTGACCGAATTGCTCAAGCAGGCGCAATACAGCCCGCAGCCCATCTCCATCATGGGCTCCACGTTGTTTGCCGTCAACAAAGGCTTTCTGGACGACATTCCTGTCAACAAGGTGCTGGCGTTTGAACATGGCATGCACGCCTATCTGAAAGACAAGCACGCTGCGTTGTTGGCAAAGCTGGAGGCTAGCCGTGCCATGGACAAGGATGCCGAGGCCGAACTCACCGCTGCCGTCGCTGCCTTCAAGAAGTCATTCGCCTAAAGTCCCCTCGTAACTAGACTAGGAGACTGATATGGCAACTGGCAAGGAAATACGCGGCAAGATCAAAAACTTCGAAAGCACGAAGAAGATCACCAAGGCCATGGAGATGATTTCCGTCTCCAAGATGCGCAAAGCGCAGGAGCGTATGCGGGCTGCCCGGCCCTACACTGAGAAAGTTCGCAACATTGCTGCTCACCTGGGTAAAGCCAACCCCGAGTACGTTCACCCCTTCATGAAGTCCAACAACGCCAAGGCGGTTGGCATGATTGTGGTGACCACGGACAAGGGCCTGTGCGGTGGTCTGAACACCAACGTGCTGCGCGGTGTCGCCAATAAACTGCGCGAAGTGCAGACCGCAGGCATGACGACGCAGGCTGTGGCCATTGGGAACAAGGGCTTTGGTTTTCTGAACCGTATCGGTGCCAAAGTGGTGGCCCATGTGACCCAATTGGGTGACCGGCCACATTTGGAGCGTTTGATCGGCCCCGTCAAGGTGCTGCTCGACGCTTATGCCAAAGGTGAAGTCAGCGCTGTTTACCTGTCGTACACCCGTTTCATCAATACGATGAAGCAGGAAGTCGTCATGGAGCAGTTGTTGCCCTTGTCTGCCGTGCAGATGAACGAGGAAGCCCGCGCCAGCGAGGCAGCCACGGGTTCCAAGCACGCTTGGGACTACATCTATGAGCCCGATGCCCAGACAGTGATCGACGACCTGATCGTGCGGTATGTGGAAGCGCTGGTGTTTCAGGCAGTTGCCGAAAACATGGCTTCCGAACACGCAGCCCGCATGGTTGCCATGAAGGCTGCAACCGACAACGCGGGTAACGTGATTGGCGAGTTGAAACTGGTCTACAACAAGACCCGTCAAGCTGCCATCACCAAAGAGTTGTCAGAAATCGTCTCCGGCGCTGCCGCCATTGCTGCCTGATCAAACTGGCAGCCAAGCAAGATTCAAATTAATTGGAGCAAAACCAAATGGCTCAAGAAACTACCAACACGACCGCACCTGTGCAAGGCAAGATCGTTCAGTGCATCGGCGCTGTGGTCGACGTGGAATTTCCACGTGCTCACATGCCCAATATTTATGACGCGCTCAAGCTCGAAGGCTCTGCCCTGACGCTGGAAGTGCAGCAGCAATTGGGCGACGGCATTGTCCGTACCATTGCGCTGGGCTCCTCAGACGGCCTGCGCCGTGGCTTGATGGTGTCCAACACCGGCAAGTCCATCCAAGTGCCCGTCGGCACGGCTACTCTGGGCCGCATCATGGATGTGCTTGGCAACCCGATCGACGAACGCGGTCCGGTGAACGCGTCGCTGCACATGTCCATCCACCGCAAAGCGCCGGTGTACGACGAACTGAGCCCTTCGCAAGAGCTGCTGGAAACCGGCATCAAGGTGATTGACTTGGTTTGCCCGTTCGCCAAAGGCGGCAAGGTCGGTCTGTTCGGCGGTGCCGGTGTGGGCAAGACGGTGAACATGATGGAACTGATCAACAACATTGCCAAGGCGCACAGCGGCTTGTCGGTATTTGCCGGCGTGGGTGAGCGTACCCGTGAAGGCAATGACTTTTATCACGAAATGGCCGATTCCGGCGTGGTGAACCTGGAGAACCTCGAAGAGTCGAAGGTGTCCATGGTCTATGGTCAGATGAATGAACCCCCAGGCAATCGTCTGCGCGTAGCCTTGACTGGTCTGACTATTGCGGAATCGTTCCGTGATGAGGGTCGTGACGTGCTGTTCTTTGTGGACAACATCTACCGTTACACACTTGCCGGTACCGAAGTGTCCGCGCTGTTGGGTCGTATGCCTTCCGCCGTGGGCTACCAGCCTACGCTGGCAGAAGAAATGGGTCGTTTGCAAGAGCGGATTACCTCGACCAAAGTCGGTTCCATCACGTCGATTCAAGCCGTTTACGTGCCCGCCGATGACTTGACCGACCCGTCGCCTGCTACCACCTTCGCTCACTTGGATTCCACCGTGGTGTTGTCCCGTGACATCGCTTCGCTGGGTATTTACCCCGCCGTGGACCCGCTGGACTCCACCAGCCGTCAGCTCGACCCGAACGTGGTGGGCCTGGATCACTACGAAACCGCCCGCGCGGTGCAAGGTACGCTGCAGCGCTACAAGGAATTGCGCGACATCATTGCGATTTTGGGTATGGACGAATTGGCGCCTGAAGACAAGCTGACCGTGGCCCGTGCTCGCAAGATTCAACGTTTCCTGTCGCAGCCGTTCCACGTGGCCGAAGTGTTTACCGGTTCTCCCGGCAAGTATGTGTCTCTGGCAGAAACCATTCGTGGCTTCAAGATGATTGTGGCTGGCGAGTGCGATCACCTGCCGGAACAAGCGTTCTACATGGTTGGCACGATCGACGAAGCGTTCGAAAAAGCCAAGAAGATCTAAGGCAGGTTCAACATGAACACCATCCACGTTGATGTGGTCAGTGCCGAAGAGTCCATCTTCTCGGGTGAAGCGCGTTTTGTCGCCTTGCCTGGAGAATCGGGTGAACTCGGCATTTATCCTCGCCACACGCCGCTGATTACCCGCGTCAAGGCCGGTTCGGTGCGCATTGAAATGGCCGACGGTTCCGAAGAGTTTGTCTTTGTGGCCGGCGGCATTCTTGAAATTCAGCCCAATTGCGTTACTGTCCTTTCCGACACCGCCATCCGCGGCAAGGATCTGGATGACGAGAAGGCCAACGCTGCCAAGCTGGCCGCCGAGGATGCCGTCAAGAACGCCAAGTCTGACCTGGACTTGGCCAAGGCTTCGTCTGAGCTGGCCATCATGGCAGCTCAGATCAGCGCGCTGCGCAGGTACCGCAACAAGAAGTGAGCCTTCCGAACGCGTTGATGTCGCCGCCACTATTTGTCCACATACCAAAAACCCCGCATTGGCGGGGTTTTTTTATGAAGCGACGGTTTCAGCGTAGATCAGGCTCGTCCGGAAGTTCGTTCAGATTGTCAGCCCCCGCAGCTAGCGGAAAATGGGCTAGCAACAAGCCAGTCACCTCGGCCACGGCCTGATTCAAACCAGACTCAAACTCGCCGCACTTGAAAGCTGCTCGCATGCTGTCCACCAGGGTCTGCCACTTCTCGGGGTTGACCTTGTCGTTCAGCCCCCGGTCAGCGATGATTTCTATTGCTCGCTCAGCCAACAGCAGATAAATCAGCACGCCGTTGTTATGCGCGGTGTCCCACACTCCCAACTTGCCAAACATGGTCAGCGCGCGGGCGTGGACGATCTCCTGCAAGCTGCCGTTGCGCCGGATGTAACTCCATGGCAGACCAGCCTCGACGCAGATGCGGATTTCGCCACTGTGTAGCTTCTCGCTGGCACCCACCCGGTCTGCGAGGCGTTTCAACACCTCAGGCGGCAAAGCTTGGACTGCGGCGTTGTCGCCGCTCCACCGATGCTTGAAGAGTCGCCCCAATTTAGCCAGCATCACCAACCTCCCGAGGCGCCGCCGCCGCCAAAATCCCCACCACCGCCGGAGCTGAATCCCCTGCCCCCGCCTCCGAAACCCCCTCCGCCGCGACCACCAAACCCGCCGCCGCCCAAAGCGCCGCCAGCGCCGCGGGCAAGCGCCGAACTGTTGGATAGCAGGGTGAAGATCAAAGCCAGCAGCGCTGCTGCACCAGCGACCAGCAGGCTGGCCGTCAGCCACATGGCTATACCACCAGCGACCACGCCGGTGGTGAGTGAGCCCAACTTGGAACCAAGAATCTGCTTGGTGACAGCGCCCACCACAGGCACCGCCACGAACATGAAAATGGCCAGATCGGTCCAGTCAAAGCCGCCACTGGCGCCCGCACGGCGTTGGGCCGCCTGACTGGGCGCGGGTAGCGCCTCACCAGAGATCAACGCCATGACCTGTGTGGCTGCCGCATCCAGACCGCCCGCGTAGTCGCCCGTTTTGAAACGCGGCGTGATGGCCTGGTCGATGATGCGTTTCGCGGCCAGGTCTGGAATGGCACCCTCCAGAGTCTTGGCGACTTCGATACGTACCTTGTGGTCGTTCATGGCCACGATCAGCAGCAAGCCATCACCAATCTCCTTGCGGCCAATCTTCCAGGTGTTGCCTACCCGGTTGGCGTAGCTGGTGATGTCTTCGGGTTGCGTCGTGGGCACCATCAGGATCACCACCTGCGCTCCACTGGTTTGCTCAAAGGCCGCCAGTTTGGCGTCAAGCTGGTCGCGCTGGGCCGCAGGCAAGGTCCCTGTGGTGTCCATCACATGTGCCGTCAGTGCCGGTATGGCCAGTTGCGCGTGTGCCAACCCCAGGGCGTAAAGCCACCCCAGCAGCAAGCCCGTCAAAACGACCCGGAGACGCTTCATTTTTTGCCGAAATCGACCACCGGCGGTGTTGAAATGGCGGCTTCGTTCTGAACGGAGAAATTCTCTTTGGCGTGGTAGCCAAACACCATGGCGGTCAGGTTGCTGGGGAAACTGCGCGCCAGCACGTTGTATTGCTGAACCGCCTGGATATAGCGATTACGCGCCACGGTGACCCGGTTTTCAGTGCCTTCAAGTTGCACGCGCAAGTCGCTGAAAGCCTGATTGGCCTTGAGGCTCGGATATTGCTCAGACACTGCCATCAAGCGGCTTAACGCTGAACCCAGTTCACCCTGTGCGGCTTGAAATTTCTTGAACGCTTCGGGATTGTTCAGCGTCTCGGGCGTCACCTGGATCGAGGTGGCCTTGGCGCGTGCTTCGATCACCTTGGTAAGGGTGTCCTGCTCAAACGCAGCTTCGCCTTTGACCGTGGCCACAATGTTGGGCACCAGATCAGCACGGCGTTGGTATTGATTCAGTACCTCGCTCCAGGCCGACTTGGTCTGCTCATCCAGACTTTGAAAATTGTTGTAGCCGCAACCGCTCAGCAGCAAGGCCGCAGCCACCATCAAAAACCAGCGCTTCATAAACACCCCCAAGCCAAAAGTGCAACGGTAGCACACGCGTGCACCCACAAGTCAACTCGCCAGTGCAGAAATCGAGACAGAAACGTGCGTAGTTGGCGCTCCGCCAGCGCATCGACAAACAAGGGCAAAATCAAACCCCACCAGAATCCACCCCAAATATGTCCAAAGCACCCAAAAAGACCGCCCCCGTGGGTGGCTCCGCTGATGAAACAGAAGCCAGCTTCTATGAGGCCCTGCAAATTGGCGACATCGAGCGGCTGATGGCCTGCTGGGCTGACGAGGATGACGTGATCTGCATCCACCCGGGCAGCCCGCGCCTGATCGGCCTGGGTGCGGTGCGTGCCGCATTTGACGCGGTGTTGAACCACGGTGGCGTGCGTATCCAGATGGAGGCGCTGCGCAAGATTGAGAGCATGACCAGTGCCGTGCACAGCGTGCGCGAGCGCATTGCCATTCTCACCAACGAAGGTGCGGTCGATGCCTACGCCATCGCGACCAACGTCTATCACAAGACTGCGCAGGGCTGGCGTATGGTGGCGCACCATGTGACTGCGGGTGGTGCCAATGAGTCAGAAGACATCTCTGACCCGCCGCATGTTCTGCATTAAATTGGCCTCCAGCCATTATTCATAAAGCGCAGATAGCTATGAACTACGTAGCGCCTTGGTGGCTTCCCGGCGGGAACGCACAAACCATTTGGCCCGCCGTGCACGCCCGGCGCCAACATGCTGCGACAGGTGCCAGCAAGACGCGCTACCGGCGCGAGCGCTGGACCACTCCTGACGGCGACTTCATGGACCTGGACTGGCTGGCTGCGCCGCCCGCTGATGCTCATACCTTGCTGGTGCTGTTTCACGGGCTGGAGGGCTCGTCTGCCAGCCATTACGCGATGGCGTTTGCCGACTATGCGCAGCAGAACCATTTCAACTATGTGGTGCCGCATTTCAGGGGCTGCAGCGGCGAGATCAACCTGGCCCCGCGCGCCTACCATTCAGGGGACTTTGAAGAGATCGGCTGGGTGCTGCAGGGTCTGCGCCAAAAGCATTCGGGCCGTATCCTGGCCGTGGGTATCTCGCTGGGGGGCAACGCTCTGCTGCGCTGGGCTGAAGAGGCGGGCAGCCAGGCAGGCACCGTCGTGAGTGCATTGGCCAGCATCTCCGCCCCGCTGGATCTGGCTGCCAGCGGCAGTGCCATCGGGCGGGGTTTGAATCGGCAGGTCTATACACGTATGTTTCTCGCCAGCATGAAACCCAAGGCCCTGCTCAAACTGGCTCAGCATCCGGGCCTGTTTGACGCGCAGGCGCTTCACGCCGCCAAGGACTTGTATGCCTTTGACAACGTCTTCACCGCCCCGCTGCACGGCTTCAAAAACACCGCTGACTACTGGGCCAGAGCCTCTGCCAAGCCGCATCTGGCGAGCATTCAAGTCCCCACCCTGGTTGTCAACGCGCGCAATGACCCGTTTGTACCGGCCAGCAGCCTGCCGCAAGAGGCTGATGTCGGCGCGTATGTCACCCTGTGGCAGCCGCGTCAGGGCGGGCATGTCGGCTTTGCCCAGGGCAGCCCGCCCGGACACTTGAGCACATTGCCTGAAAAAGTCGGTGGCTGGTTGGACACGCAAGGAGGTCACCATGGATGACATCGTCAAACAAGCCATGGCCAAATGGCCCAACGTGCCTGACTGTTACGGCTGGCTGGGCCTGGACAACCGTGGAAACTGGTACATGCGTGATGACCGTGCCCAAGCACAAGGCGCGTTTGGCAGCGGCTTGCCCGGCTGCAAAGGTTCACTGCTGCAACACGACAAACTCATTGATTTCATTGGTCGCAATTACAGCGCCGACGGGCGGGGCTGCTGGTTCTTTCAAAACGGCCCGCAGCGCGTTTTTGTGGAGCTGCAGGCCACCCCGCTGATCTGGCGCGTGCAGGCCGACTTCACCGTCAAAGACCATATCGGTCGCAGCGCCCGGGTTCTGGGATGCTGGCTCGATGAACTGGGCCATCTTTTTCTGGCTGCCGATACCGGCTTGGGTCTGGTGCATACACAGGACATGGCGCAGGCGGCAGACGCGGTGGAGCAGGGCCTGTGGGTGCCCCAAGAGATCGACAGTGCCGCGCTCGCGGCGACGTTCGGATTTGTCAAAAGCCCCTGGTTACTACAAAGTCTATAGCTGCTAGCGCTTGTTTGATAAGGGCTAGAGGCCAAAAAGATGTGGAATATTTGAGTGATCTGCAGACGGCCACTGTGAAACACACTTACAATCCGGGCCTCGTATCAAGGACGCGGCTGTAGCTCAGTGGATAGAGTATCGGCCTCCGAAGCCTATAGTCATCCGGGCTTGCTGCGAAATTGTGAGTATTGGTCTTTTTTAGAGTTGCGGCTGTAGCTCAGTGGATAGAGTATCGGCCTCCGAAGCCGAGGGTCGTGGGTTCGATCCCCGCCAGCCGCACCAGTCATAGACCTGTTGCTCACATATTTGAGTTTTTCAACGCTTTTATGCATTGATCTTTTACTCAAAAGGACAAAAATAGGACGAACAAACCAATCGTCAGGGTTGGTTTTCAGCGGCACGCTGTGCCCTGTATGTGCCCAATTCGTGCCATGCCCGTGCCTTGGGTTTTCTCAGATGATGCGGAACTGAGTATTAGCTCTGTGCCAGTGTGTTCGCAGAGAACGTGAGATGCCATGTTTGCACCGTCGATGCCCAACTCGGCCGCATGCGTCGCCTGGTCAATGCACTGGTGTGGAGACCCGCTCAGCCGGGTGCATGTGATGTCCGTGGCGGACCTCAAACGAATGTTTGACACCAACGTAATCGGCAGCATGTAAGCCTCACGCGAAGCGGTGCTACGCGTGAGCACGCGCCACGGCGCTACAAACGCCACCCTTGAGAACGTCACCAGATTGGTCGCCATGCTGGGAAATACTCAGACGCGCCGCCAGCAAGGTGCCATTGACATCTTCACAGTTGGGTTGGCATGCGAAGTGGCTGTTAAAGGAGTACGCGTCCGTGCGGTTCTCCAGCATCATCTACACCGAGATCCACAATTGAGTGTGATCAACCAAAATGAGGGGCCAATAATCACGCTTCGTGATGGTCGGAATCAGGCGAATATTGCACCCGACCTGTGGCAAAGTAGCAACTTTCTTTGCCAAGCTGAGTGAACGCCCGCTTTAGAGAGAGGTCTACAGCCGTTTCGCAGCGGATTCCCGTCATCGAAATTTGCGAACTGCCTGCTCCAAAGCGGCTGTTAGCCCAATGATCCAACGTTTCGGCCTTAATCCACAAGATCAGGTTACCTCGGGCGCGTAGTGCCGCGCCGTATTCAGCACAATTGCTCACCGTATATTACAGCTTTGGAATTTGATTGCGGCACTTGGTGTTGGACTACTTGGGCGTGCGTCTGGCCGACTGCCTGATTCAGGGCCGACGAGCCTTACAGGTCGCCTTCATGCCTCCGTGCAGTAACGGCCATCTCCATTTAAATGCGAACCAAATACGCTGGCTAACGAGGAATCAAGCGCAGGAGGTAATCGAACTTCACATTGATTTTTACTTCACTGGCAATC
>CAIVHU010000145.1 GCA_903905735.1 uncultured beta proteobacterium | reverse complement strand
GTGCAGGCTCGGTGCCTGGCTGACCAGGCCGAGATTCACACGCAGCTTGTCAATCACCAGCAGGGCGGCGATGTCGCGGATGCGGGCCTTCACAGCCACCAGGCCCACCAACTCGATATCGAGCTCCTGCAGCACGGCCTCAACTTGGGTGCCCGCCAGCACGTCGCCGACAGACCGCGCGCCCGCAGTCGGGTCGACTGGCGGCGCCGCTGCCCCGGACGGGGGCTTTGGGGGCGGCACCGACGCAGGCGTGCTGCCGGGAATAGCGTACAAAGGAGTATTCATAAAAATCCTGCTCTATCCCTTGTGGAATATGCGCTGACAGATATGCTATTGATAGCGTTCACCTTCCGGTTGTACTGCGGCATACCCGCGCGTGGTGTAACGGATGGAGCGGCCCTGCACTTCCTGGCGTTCGAGCATGAAACCTGGCTCCACGACCGGGCGGTTGACGATGAAGCTCATCACAATGGTTTCCACATTGCGTGTGGAGTCAAAGGCCATGAGCCGGATGTAGTGGCGTGGAAACGCGGCGCGGCAGCTGGACAGCTCCTGCATCACGCCTGCGGCATCGTGCAGATCAAACAGCGGGTTGCCGTACATACTCCAGTAGGTGTTGCGCGGGTGCGGGTCATCGGTGTATTCGACGCTCCAGGCGTAGCCCTTGCGCAGACCGTATTCAATCTGCAAGGTGATTTCAGCGTCGGTCAAATCGGGCAGGAAGCTGAATTGGCCCTGGGTCAGGCGGCCGGTGGGGTTGGTCATCATGATGGGTATCTCCTGGCGTTTAGTTGGGTTTCAGGCCACCTGGGGGGTGACGGCGTAGTCGCTGGTATCGGTGCTCTGGTAATTGAAGCTGATCTCGCCCCAGGTATCGAGCGCCGCCTTGAGCGGGCTGCAGTGCTGTGCGGCCTGTTTGAGGATGGCGGGGCCTTCCTGCAGGATGTTGCGGCCTTCGTTGCGGGCTTTCACGATCGACTCCAGCGCCACGCGGTTGGCGACCGCACCGGCCTGGATGCCCATGGGGTGGCCAATCGTGCCGCCGCCAAACTGCAGGATCACATCGTCGCCAAACAGGTCAATCAGCTGATGCATCTGCCCGGCATGGATCCCTCCCGATGCCACTGGCATGATCTTCTTCAGATCGGCCCAGTCCTGGTCAAAGTACAGGCCGCGTGGCAAATCGGTCTTGGTGTAGCGGTCGCGGCAGACGTTGTAGTAGCCCTGCACGGTCATCGGGTCGCCCTCGAGCTTGCCCACGGCGGTGCCCGTGTGCAGGTGGTCACAGCCTGCCAGGCGCAGCCACTTGGCAATCACCCGGAAGCTCACACCGTGGTTCTTCTGCCGGGTGTAGGTGCCGTGGCCGGCGCGGTGCATGTGCATGATCATGTCGTGCTTGCGGCACCAGTTGGCCATGCTCTGGATGGCGGTGTAGCCGATCACCAGGTCCACCATCACGATCACCGAGCCCAGTTCCTTGGCAAACTCGGCGCGCTCGTACATGTCTTCCATCGTGGCGCCGGTCACGTTCAGGTAACTGCCCTTGACTTCCCCCGTTTCCGCGCTGGCTTTGTTGACCGCGTCCATCACGAACAGGAAACGGTCACGCCAGTGCATGAAGGGCTGGCTGTTGATGTTCTCATCGTCTTTCATGAAGTCGAGCCCGCCTTTGAGGCCTTCGTACACCACGCGGCCATAGTTGCGGCCCGACAGTCCCAGCTTGGGTTTGGTGGTGGCACCGAGCAAGGGGCGGCCAAACTTGTCCAGCCGCTCGCGCTCGACCACCAGTCCGGTGGGCGGGCCCTTGAAGGTCTTGACATACGCCACCGGGATGCGGATATCTTCCAGACGTGCCGCTTTGAGCGGTTTGAAGCTGAAAACGTTGCCGATCAGGCTGGCCGTCATGTTGGCGATGGAGCCTTCTTCGAACAGGATCAGGTCGTAGGCCACCCACGCAAAATATTCGCCCGGGCGTCCCGGCACGGGTTCGACCTTATAGGCCTTGGCGCGGTAGCTGTCACAGGCGGTCAGGCGGTCGGTCCAGACCACGGTCCAGGTGGCGGTGGAGGACTCTCCCGCCACGGCAGCTGCGGCCTCCTGCGGGTCCACGCCATCTTGCGGCGTGATGCGAAACAGGCACAGCACATCGGTGTCTTTCGGGACGTAGTCGGGCATCCAGTAGCCCATTTGTTTGTACTTCAGTACGCCCGCGCTGTAGCGCTTTTTGGCGTCGGTGATCTGGGTTGAGCCAGTGGCTAGGGGGGTGGCCATATCGTTCATGTGGGTCTCCTGTTGTCCGCGAAGTGCGGGGTTGGAATCCACTGTAAAAGCGCATTTAACTAAAGTAAATTCACATTTATTTGGCTTTGAGTTAAGCTATTACTTAATGAAGAACGCCACCTTTCGCCAGCTACGGGTTTTTAGTGAAGTCGCACGCCATCTGAGCTTTGTCCAGGCGGCGCAGACTCTGCACCTCACGCCGCCCGCTGTGACCATGCAAATCCGCGAATTGGAAAAGCACATCGGCATGCCGCTATTTGACCGCAGCGGCCGTACCGTAGCTCTGACCACCGTCGGCGAATACATGCTGGTGTATGCGCGCAAGGTACTCTCCACCTTGAAGGATGCGGAAGATGCCGCCGCCAGGCTGCAAAAGCTGGAGGTGGGGGTGCTCACCATCGGCATGGTCAGCACGGCCAAGTACTTCCTACCGCGCTTGCTGGCCGAGTTCCGCCGGGAACATGCCGGCGTCGAACTCAAGCTGGTGGTGGGCAACCGCGACCAGCTGGTCAAGATGCTGCATGCCAATGAGGTGGACATCGCCGTCATGGGCCAACCCCCCAAAGAGCTCGCCACGCGGGCGGAACCCTTTGCAGCGCAACCGCACGTTTTTGTCGCCTCGGTGGACCACCCGCTGGCTCGCGCCGGCACGCTCGCACCCACCGCCCTGCAGGGGGAGGCATTCATCCTGCGCGAGCATGGATCGGGCACGCGGGCTGCCGTGGAAAAGTTTCTCCAGCAGTCACACATCGAACTGCATGTCACGATGGAAATGGCCAGCAACGAGATCATCAAGCAGGCCGTGATGGCCGGTATGGGGCTGAGCTTCCTGTCCTTGCATACCCTGGGTCTGGAGCTGGACAGCCGCTTGATTGCGGTGCTGGATGTGGAAGGGGCACCGGTGGTGCGCGCATGGAATGTGGTGCACACCCTCTCCAAACTGCTCTCCCCGGCGGCGGAGGCGTTTCGCTATTTCATCCTCGAACATGGCGAGGACTATCTGGTAAGGCACTTTGCCCGGCATGTGTCGCCCGCCAATTTCAGCTGAGATGGCGTTGGGCGTGTCACGCTTTGGATTCCCAGCAATGAGCATCGAGGAGCACCCCACCGCCTGTCTGGTGGCCGACAAATCAGCCGCGCAACTCACTATCTAATAGATAGCTGCTTACGATTGCTGTAAAAGGGCTAGAGGCCTTTTTCTTTAATAAAACCTATCAGGGGCTGAGCGTCAAAACTTCCTGACCTCGATGCCGTTCTTTTGCAGTGCGTAACCCATTTGCCGTGGCGAAATCTTCAGCAACCGCGCAGCCTTGGCCTGCACCCAGCCGCAGCGCTCCATGGCCCAGATCAGGCGTTCGCGCTCGCCTTCTGGCTTGCCGTCGTTGTCAGGTGCTGGTGCAGCGCTGTCTGCATTAGAGGGTGCGTCATCGGGCTCATCGTGCGCCACAGGCGGGGCTGCCGATACCGGTGCGGCTGGCGGGGCCAGAGGCACCTCCACCACCGGAATATCGGTGATGCGTGTCGGGTTGACCGCATCGACCCGCTCGATGTGATGCAGCACCTGGGTCAGGCAGCCGTTGCCCTGGCACGGGAAAGCCATGTTGGTGATGATGTCGTCGTGCGCCATGGTGGCGGTACGTTCCACGCAGTTCTCCAGCTCGCGCACATTGCCTGGCCAGTAGCAGCTGGTCAGCACCCGCATGGCTGCCGGGCTGAATTGGGTGTTGCGGCCGTTTTCCTTGTTGAAGCGGTCCAGGAACAGTTTGGCCATGGCCGGAATGTCTTCGCGCCGCTCGCGCAGCGGTGGCAACTGGATGCTGACCACGTTGATGCGGTAATAGAGGTCCGCGCGAAACTCACCGGCCTGCACCATGCGCTCCAGGTTGCGGTTGGTGGCCAGGATCAGCCGCACATCGACCTTCACACTGGTAGAGCCGCCCACGCGCTCAAACTCCCTCTCCTGCAGCACACGCAGCAGTTTGGCCTGGAACGAGGCCGAGATGTCGCCAATTTCGTCCAGGAACAAGGTGCCGCCGTGTGACATCTCAAAACGCCCCTTGCGCTGGCCTTGCGCGCCGGTAAACGCCCCTTTTTCGTGGCCGAACAGTTCGCTTTCCAGTAGCGACTCGGTCAGCGCGGCGCAGTTGACGCGCACAAAGGCCTCGCCCTTGCGCGGTGACAGGTTGTGCAGCGCGCGCGCGATGACTTCCTTGCCAGTGCCGCTTTCGCCGCGTAGCAGCACCGTGGTGCGCGACGGGGCCACCTGATGCACCTGCTCAAACACATGCTGCATGGGTTTGGACAGGCCCACCACCTGGTCAATCTGATGCAGCGGTCTGAGCTCCTTGCTCATGCGGCGCACTTCATCTTGCAGCGAATCATGGGCCGCCGTGACGCTGCGGTGCAGCAGCAGGGCTTGCCCCATCAATGTGGCGACCATCTTGAGCAGGCGCAGGTCACTGGAGAAAGTGCGGCTCTCTTCCGGGTTCAGGCAATCGATGGCGAGTACGCCAAACGTGCGTCGGTCGGCGGTGATGGGTGTGACCATCATGGCAATGGGGGTGTCCGGGCTCTGGTCGGCCCCGCCGGTGCGGTTCAAAAACAACGGTTCGGTGTGCACGTTGGGCACCATCACCTGGATGCCATTGGCATAAACGCGCCCGACGATGCCTTCGCCGGAATGGAAGCGCAGGCGCTGCTGCTCGTCCCGGGTCAGCCCCACGGCGCACAGGCCGTTCAAGCCGCCCTCTGTCTCGCCCAGCACCACAAAAGCGCGCCGCCAGTCATAGGCGTGCAGCAGATAGTTCAGGGCCTCGCGAAACGTCTTGGCCACATCCAGAGACGTAGCCAAGGTTTTGCTGACTTCATAGATCGCGTTGAGTTCGCGCCGGGATTCAGTTGTTTGTGTATTCACCATCAAGAACTCCGGAAATCGGACCACGGTGCCAATGCAGCCGTCACCGCCAAAATAAAAGCAAAAAACGCACCAAAAGCCGTAAGCTGGATGTAGGTCAAGAAGCGTGTCGTATTTGCGCCCTACAAACGTGACAAGCGACTTGTACGCTGCCCTGTCAGCACCCACAAACCCAACAAATGGTGTGCCAAATCCCACTTGATGAGGCCGTGGCGGCATGGCACTGAAATTGCGAAACAGCGGTGTCCATCTTTTTCAGGAGCCCGCCATGCCAGACATCAGCCGCGACAAGGTCAGCGCCCGCTCTGCCCAGCCTGTGTACCTTGACTACGCGGCCACCACACCGGTCGATCCTCGCGTGGCTGCCAAAATGATTCCCTATCTGACAGAAATTTTTGGCAACCCGGCCAGCCGCTCGCATGCCTATGGCTGGGCCGCTGACGAGGCGGTGGAACTGGCGCGCGAGCAGGTCTGCGCATTGATCAACGCCGACCCGCGCGAAATTGCTTGGACCTCAGGTGCCACCGAATCCAACAACCTCGCCATCAAGGGCGCGGCGCATTTCTACAAGGGCAAGGGCAAACACCTGGTGACCGTGGCCACCGAGCACAAGGCGGTGCTTGACAGCATGCGTGAGCTGGAGCGCGAAGGCTTTGAAGTCACCGTTTTGCCAGTGTTGCCCAGTGGTTTGCTGGATCTGGCGGTGTTTGAAGCGGCGCTGCGCCCCGATACGGTGCTTGCTTCCGTGATGCATGTCAACAACGAGACCGGTGTGATCCAGGATGTGGCCGCTTTAGGTGCCATCTGCCGCGCCAAAAAGGTGCTATTTCATGTGGATGCCGCGCAATCTGCGGGCAAGGTGGCCATCGACTTGGCGCAGTTGCCTATCGACATGATGTCTTTTTCCGCCCACAAAATATATGGCCCCAAAGGTATTGGCGCACTCTACGTGCGGCGCAAACCGCGTGTGCGTATCGAGGCGCAAATGCATGGGGGCGGTCATGAGCGCGGCATGCGCTCGGGCACGCTGCCCACGCACCAGATTGTGGGTATGGGTGAGGCCTTCTGGCTGGCTCGCGAGACCATGGCCTCAGACAACGCGCGCATCCAGAACCTGCGCGACCGCCTGTGGGCCGGATTCAAACAGCTGGATGCGGTGGTGCTCAATGGCGACGAAACACAGCATGCGCCGCAGTACTTGAACGCAAGCTTCAACTATGTGGAGGGCGAGTCGCTGCTGATGGGCATCAAGGGCGTGGCGGTGTCGTCAGGCTCGGCTTGCACGTCGGCCAGTCTGGAGCCCAGCTATGTGCTGCGTGCCCTGGGCCGCAGTGACGAACTGGCCCACAGTTCAGTGCGTTTTTCGATTGGCCGTTTCACCACCGAGCAGGACATCGACTACGCCATAGCGCAGGTGACCCAGGTGGTGACCAAGCTGCGCGCCATGAGCCCGTTGTGGGACATGGTGCAGGCTGGCATTGACCTGAACTCCATCCAGTGGTCTGAACACTGAACCTCATCCCAATCGGTCACACGGAGAACTCACATGGCATACAGCGAGAAGGTCGTCGACCACTACGAAAACCCCCGCAACGTCGGATCATTTGAGGCCGGTGACGATGATGTCGGCACCGGCATGGTCGGTGCGCCCGCCTGCGGCGACGTGATGCGCCTGCAGATTCGCGTCAACGCGCAGGGCGTGATCGAAGACGCCAAGTTCAAGACCTATGGCTGTGGTTCGGCGATTGCGTCAAGCTCGCTGGTCACCGAATGGGTGCGCGGTCGCACGCTGGAGGAAGCCCTGGCCATCAAGAACTCGGACATCTCCGAAGAACTGGCGTTGCCACCCGTCAAGATCCACTGCTCCATCCTGGCTGAAGATGCCATCAAGGCTGCCGTGGCGGACTTTCGCTCACGCCATCCGGCGGGCGGGGGCACCCTGGTGTCAGAGCAGATTGCCTGCGCCTCCAGCACCCGCTGAACAGCTTTCAGAACCCCTCTTTTTGTAGCAAAGGAATCCATATGCAAGCCGCCTTGATGACTGAAAGTACCTCAACTGCAGCTGCGATGCCCGGCATGCTGGAATTCACCCCTCAGGCCGCCGCCAAGGTTGCGGAGCTGATTGTGGAAGAGGGCAACCCTGAGCTCAAACTGCGGCTGTATGTGACCGGTGGCGGATGCTCCGGCTTCAGCTACGGGTTCGCCTTTGACGACCAGATCGCCGAGGACGACACATTGACCGTCACCGAAGGGGTGTCGCTGGTGGTGGACGCCATGAGCCTGCAATACGTGATGGGCGCGCGGGTGGACTTTGAGGACGGCCTGGAAGGCTCGCGCTTTGTCATTCACAACCCCAATGCCCAGACCACTTGCGGCTGCGGCAGTTCGTTTTCCGTCTAGGAGGTATGACATGAGTGTGTTCCTCACCCCCGCGGCGGCACGTCATGTTGCCAAATCGCTGGCCAAACGTGGCAGCGGCATTGGCCTGCGCCTGGCCGTCAAAACCAGCGGCTGCAACGGTTTTGCCTATGGGCTGGAATTCGTCGATGCGGCCAACGCGGATGATCAATGCTTTGAAAACCATGGCGTGAAAGTCATCGTTGATCCGATCAGCCTGAGCATGCTGGCGGGCACCGAGCTTGACTTTGTGCGCGAAGGCCTGAACGAAGGCTTCAAGTTCAACAACCCCAATGCCACTGCCAACTGCGGCTGCGGCGAGAGCTTCACCGTCTGACCCCATGGCCCTGCTTCAAATTGCCGAACCCGGTCAAAGCGCCGCACCGCACCAGCACCGGCTGGCGGCGGGCATTGACTTGGGTACCACCAACTCGCTGATTGCCACCGTGCAAAGCGCTGTGGCGCGCGCGCTGCCCGATGAAGACGGCGCGCTGCTGTTGCCGTCGGTGGTGCGCTATTTGCCGGGCAACGGCATCGTGGTGGGGCGCGAGGCGCAGGACAGTCAAGCAGATGACCCGGAAAACACGATTGTCTCGGTCAAACGTTTCATGGGCCGCAGTCTGGCCGACGTGACCCAGGCTGCTGGCCTGCCGTACCGATTCACCGATGCGCCGGGCATGGTCGGCATCCACACCATCTGCGGGGAGCGTTCGCCAGTGCAGGTGTCGGCGGAAATTTTGACGGCCCTGCGCGAACGCGCTGAAGTCTCGCTGGGCGGCCCGCTGGCAGGCGTGGTGATCACCGTGCCGGCCTACTTTGACGACGCGCAGCGCCAGGGCACGAAAGACGCGGCGCGGCTGGCTGGGCTGACCGTGCTGCGCCTGCTCAACGAACCGACGGCTGCGGCCGTCGCCTACGGTCTGGACAAAGCCGCTGAAGGCACGTTTGCCATTTACGACCTGGGCGGTGGCACCTTTGACATTTCCATCCTGCACCTGAGCAAAGGCGTGTTTGAAGTGCTGGCCACAGGCGGTGACTCGGCACTGGGTGGTGACGATTTTGACCACGCCATCGCCGAGTGGTTCTGCACACAGCACGGTATGGAGGGGCTTGCTGCCTTGCCTCCTGGCTCCCAGCGCAGTCTGCTGGCAGCTTCGCGCAAGGCCAAAGAAATGCTGTCACTGCACGAGACGGCGGCGTTGACACTCACAGACATTGACGGCACCGCACAACGAGCCATCCTGTCTCGTGCGCAGTTTGCCGAACTTGGCGCGCCGCTGATCGGGCGCACCATGACCGCCACGCGGCGTGCCTTGCGCGACGCCAAGCTGGGCATCGACGACATCACCGGCGTGGTACTGGTGGGCGGCTCCACCCGCATGCCGATGGCACGCGAGGCGGTGAGCGACTTCTTCAAGCGCGACCCGCTGGTCGACATCGACCCCGATCAGGTGGTGGCCATTGGTGCTGCCCTGCAAGCCAACGTGCTGGCGGGCAACGGCAGTGGTGACGACTGGTTGCTGCTCGACGTGTGCCCGCTGTCTTTGGGGATCGAGACCATGGGTGGTCTGGTGGAAAAAATCATCCCGCGCAACTCCACCTTGCCGGTGGCGCGGGCGCAGGAGTTCACCACCTTCAAGGACGGCCAGACTGCCATGTCGCTGCATGTGGTGCAGGGCGAGCGCGAGTCGGTGGCGCATTGCCGCTCGCTCGCGCGCTTTGAGCTGCGCGGCATTCCGCCAGCCGTGGCGGGGTCGGTGCATATTCGGGTGACTTTCCAGATTGATGCCGACGGGCTGTTGTCTGTATCGGCGCGCGACCAGGCCAGCGGCATCGAAGCGCACATCGAGGTCAAACCCACCTATGGCCTGGCTGACACGCAAATCTCGGCCATGCTGCAGGACGCGATTGGCTCGGGTCAGGAAGACATGCAACTGCGCTCGTTGCGCGAAGCACAGTTGGATGCGCGGCGCATGCTCGATGCCACCGAAACCGCGTTGCATGCCGATGCCGCGCTGCTGTCACCCCAGGAAATCCACGCCATCCACCTGGCCATGTACCGGGTCGGCGACATGCTGGAAACCGAAGCGCCACTGGCCGACCTACGCCGCGCCACGGCCGCGCTGGGCTCGGCCACCGATGAATTTGCTGCGCGGCGCATGAACGCCTCCATCAGCCAGGCGCTGGCCGGGCAGACCATGGACAGCCTTGCCTGAGCGTTTGAGCATGCCCATCGTTCACCTGTTGCCCCACCCCGACCTCTGCCCGCAGGGTCAGGCCATCGATGTCAAGCCAGGTAAATCGCTGTGCGAGAGCTTGCTCAAAGCCGGTGTGGCCATCGAGCATGCCTGCGAGTTGGTGGCCGCCTGCTCCACCTGCCATGTGTATGTGCGAAAGGGTGGCGAGTCGCTGGCCGAGCCGGATGACAACGAGAACGACCAGCTCGACAACGCCTGGGGCCTGGACGCGCAGTCTCGGCTGTCCTGCTGCGTCAAACTGGCTGAGACTGACATCACCGTCGAGTTCCCCAAACACACCCGCAACCATGCGCGAGAATATTGAAGGTTTTGCAGGTCAAATCGGCCTGTAGCCCAATCAAAACAAGCACAAGAAGCTACTACTATTATAGCGAATTCAGCCCTCGTCCGGCTACTGGCTGCCAAGCGACACCGGCAGCTTGGTGGTGCTCACCACCTGGCGCAGCACAAAGCTGGAGTGCACGCCGGTCACGCCGTCGATTCGCGTGAGCTTGTTCAGTAGCAGCGCCTGGTAGTGGTCCATATCACGCACTGCCACCTTGAGCTGGTAGTCGGCAGATTGCCCAGTGATCAGCAGGCACTCCATCACCTCGGGCAGCAGGCTCACCGTGGTCTCAAAGTTGGCAAAACGCTCGGGCGTGTGCCGGTCCATCGAGATGTGGATCAACGCCAGCAGCGACAGGCCCAGCTTTTTGGCATCCAGTTGTGCGCTGTAGCCTTTGATCAGCCCCGACTCTTCCAGCGCGCGCACCCGGCGCAGGCAGGGCGAGGGTGACAGGCCAATCCGGTCTGCCAGGTCCTGGTTGTTGATGCGGCCGTCCGCTTGCAGGATGTCGAGGATTTGCTGATCATAGCGGTCAGGTGTCATTATTCTGCCAATAGGTAATTTGTTATTGGCAGATTATGTCAATATATTTAAAAATCACAGCAACTACGCAATCTTCTGCCTCGGCTGCCGACCTACACTGGATCCATTTGTTACCCACAGCCCCAGCAACATGGCACACCGCCACGGTTGCGCAGAATGGCTTCACAAGAGCCACTATTGCGAGTCATCCCCAGGCAAACCTGCTGCCTGCGGGGTTGGCCTCTTGATGATGGGCGCGGCTTTTATCGGAGATTTTCAAGCCCATGACTGTCCTCGCCCCAACCAACGAACCCGCTCCCATCTCCACCATCTGGGCCGCAACCCGTAGCGCCGGGTTCAGCATGGCATCTGACCCGCTGACCTGCTCGTTGTTGCGCACACTGGCGGCATCCAAGCCGGGTGGCCGCTTGCTGGAGCTTGGTTCCGGTACCGGTTTGTCCACCGCGTGGCTGCTGGATGGCATGGACGCCAGCGCCCACCTCACCACCATGGATCACGATGAAAATCTCCTTTCCATTGTCAGAGACCAACTCGGCCACGATCAGCGGTTGACCATCGTTTGTGCAAACGGAGACGAATTCCTCGGCTCACTCAAAGGCCAGCAGTTCGACCTTGATATTTGCCGACACCTGGGCCGGAAAATACAGCTTGCTTGATGACGCCCTGGCCCTGGTTCGCTCTGGTGGCTGGTACGTGATTGACGACATGCGGCCCCAACCCAATTGGCCCGAGGGGCACGCCCACAAGGCGGCCCAGCTGATCGCCCCGCTGGCCCAACGCATGGACTTTCACATCGCCCCTGTGGATTGGGCCAGCGGCATCATCATCGCAGTCCGGCGCTGACGTTGGTGCCCAGGCCGCGATTGGCTGTTGACGGGCTTCTGACCAGTGACGCGAGTCTCTCAATTTCATATGACAAATATGGCTACAGCCCTTTAAATACAAGTGTAAGAAGCTATTGTCTACATAGCAACAATTTCACTCCTTGAAGCAAGCTCTGCACCGGTCAAGGCGCGCTTGGCAACGCCTGCCTGCCAACAATTCGATTCTCAAGTCGCTCTGTCCGAAACAGCACATTTCCGACAGGCCGCCATGCCAGCCCGGACGGGCAGTCCGCGTCATACGCGACAAATCGACCCCTCAAGCCGCTTTTGGGTGCGACAAACACCGCAATAACGGATGGCATGCACTTTGCAATGGAGGTAGGCAAAGGAAGCCTCTCCATGCCCCTGAACTCCATCATCAACGACACCACCCTGCGCGACGGCGAGCAGACGGCTGGCGTGGCGTTCACGGTGGACGAGAAGTGCGCCATTGCCTGCGCGCTGGCCGCAGCCGGGGTGCTGGAGATGGAAATCGGCATTCCTGCCATGGGTGAGGAAGAAATCGCCTGCATCAACACCATCGCCGCCCTTGAATTACCTGCCGCACTGATGGTCTGGGGGCGCCTGACCGACGCTGACCTAGCCAGTGCGCTGCGCTGCGACGCAGACATCATTCACCTGTCGATCCCGGTGTCAGATATTCATCTGCAGCACAAGCTGCGCCAGTCGCGCGACTGGGTGCTGGAGCAGGTCACGCGTGTGATCGACAAGGCGGCTTCCAGTGGCCGGAAGGTGTCACTGGGTGCCGAGGATGCATCGCGTGCCGATCCAGAGTTCCTGGCGCTGGTCGCTCGCCGTGCCCAAGCCTGCGGTGCCAGCCGCGTGCGCTTTGCCGACACGCTGGGTGTGCTGGATCCGTTCACCACCTATGACGCGGTGGCGCGGCTGCGCGACGCGGTCGATATGGAGATCGAAATCCACGCCCACAACGACCTGGGCTTGGCCACCGCCAACACACTGGCCGCCTTGCGCGCCGGTGCCACCCACGCCAACACCACCGTCAACGGCCTGGGCGAGCGTGCAGGCAACGCAGCTCTCGAAGAAGTGGTGATGGGGGTACGGCACCTGCACCACGCTGACACGGGTGTGGATACGCAAGCGCTGGTGGCCATCTCCGGGCTGGTGGCGCGTGCCTCTGGCCGCCAGGTGGCGTTCAACAAAAGCATTGTGGGCGAGGCGGTGTTCACCCACGAATCCGGCATCCACATTGACGGGCTGCTGAAAAACGCCGCCACCTATGAGAGTTTTGACCCGTCTGAACTGGGTCGCCAGCGCCGCACCGTGCTGGGCAAACATTCCGGCTCGCAGGCGGTGCGCCAGGCTTACAGCCAGTTGGGTGTCGTGCTGGACGACGACGCGCTCACCGCGCGGCTTCTGGCGCGCATCCGCGACCACGCCATGCGTGTCAAGCAGGAAGCCACCTCCGCTGAACTGCACCGTTTTTTGCTGGAAATTCAACCCTCCCACCTGTCACTACGGAGCTAAACCCATGGAAACATTTCTGCAACAACTCAAGGCGCTGTCCTCAGCTGAGGATTTTCTTCAGTACTTTGGCGTGCCGTTTGACCAGGCGGTGGTCAACGTCAGCCGCCTGCATATTCTGAAACGCTTCTTTCAGTACATCCGTCAGGAAAACCTGTTGGCCGAGAGCAATGAGGTGGGTCTGTACACCTCTTATCGCGAGCAATTGGTCAAAGCCTACAACGATTTTGTCAAGTCCACCCCGGCTCAGGAAAAGGTGTTCAAGGTGTTTCAGGATGTCAACGGGCGTCAACACGTGACGCTGGACAGCCTCAAGTCGTCGCTGCCCCGACGCGCCTTGGCCTGAACCGGCTTGCCGCCATCACGCCACGACCAGCCCAAAGGAGCCACTGTGTTAAGCCTTCAAGCAAACCCTGTTTTGGATCACGCGCAGAGCGTGTCAGCGCCCAAGCGCAGCCTGGTGAGCCGTCGGCGCTTGTTGCTGCTGGCTGCCGTCGTGCCGCTGGTGACCTGGCGCATGCATCAAGGTGTCCAGGCCGCGCCGCTGCGTTGGGAGGGCATGGCGATGGGCGCACCCGCCTCGCTGACGCTCTACCATGGTGGTGACACGCAAGGTGCGCAGGCTGCACTGAATGCGACGCTGGCTGAGGTTAACCGGTTGGAAGCCATGTTCAGCCTGTTTCGCGCGGACTCGCTGCTGTCCGGGCTCAACCGCACGGGCCGCCTGAACAATGCGCCGCCTGAGTTCCTGGCCTTGTTGCATGTCGCCCTGGACATGGCGGTTGCCTCCAAAGGCATGTTTGATCCCAGCATTCAGCCGCTATGGTCGCTTTACTACGACCACTTTGTCGTCGGGGGCAACACGCAGCCACCTGCTGCGGACAAGGTAGCGCTGGCGCGCGACTTGGTCGGTTGGCGTGGTGTGCACCTGGCTGGTTCGGATGTGAGATTGGCGCGCGATGGCATGGGCCTGTCACTCAACGGTGTGGCACAGGGCTTCATCACTGATCGCTGTAGCGAGGTGCTTCGCGCCCACGGGTTCAGCCACATGCTGGTCGATATGGGTGAGCCGCGGGCGGTGGCACCCAAGCCCGATGGTTCGGCCTGGCAAATTGGCTTGGCTGACCCGCGTGAGCCCAGCCGTGCGTTGTACACGCTGTCTGTGCTGGATCAAGCAGTGGCTACTTCCGGTGGCTATGGCACCATGCTTGACGCTGCAGGTCTCTACACCCACTTGATTGACCCGCACACCGGTCGCACCGCCCCGGCTTATGAAAGCGTCACTGTGGTGGCCCCAACGGCCACCCAAGGCGATGCCCTGTCCACCGCGCTGGCGCTGATCCCTAACACCGATGTGTCAGCGCGGTTGGCCCTGCTACATACCCAACCGGGTTGCCGCGCCATCTGCATCAATGACGCTGGTCAGGTCAGCGAGCTGTCATGAACACGCAGCACCAGAGCGATGACTCCCTGATCGAGGGCTTGGCCCGTGTGGTCGGGGTGGATGGTGACCATGTCTGGCTGGCCACATTGCCGCCAGCGGCATGCAGCAGTTGTGCCACAAAAAGCGCCTGTGGCAGTGGCACCGCCAAAAGCAAAGCCAACTGGCGGGTACCGCGCTCGATGGGGCCAGACCAGGCGCCCTTGGTGTTGGGCGATGCCGTGCAAGTGGGCGTGGACCGCAATGCACTCACCCGGGCAACGTTTACCGCCTATTTGCTGCCCCTGGTCACCATGCTGGTTGCGGCCTGCACCCAGCAAGGAGCTGGGGATGCCATGGCCATTGCTGCGGCATTTGTTGGCCTGCTAGTGGGGATCGCAGTTGCCAAAGTGCTGGTACGGCGCTGGCACGATGCGCTGGTACCAGTGGTGCTGGGCCGCGCGCCAGCGGCAACGGGTTCGTCATGCGCCACACCTGGCACAGGTGCATTGCGTGCGATCAGCATTCCCGTGATTCACCAAGGGAGTTTGTGATGCAAGACGTATTACTTGTGTTGTTGAGCACGGCCATCGTCAACAACATTGTGCTGACCAAGTATTTGGGCCTGTGCTCGTTCATGGGCACTTCCACACGCATTGATACGGCCATTGGCATGGCGCTGGCCACCACCTTCGTGTTGACCATGTCCAACGGTTTTGTCTGGATGGCAGAGACCTGGTTGTTGGCACCACTTGATCTGTCGTATCTGCGCACGATGACATTCATTTTGGTGATTGCAGCGGTGGTGCAGTTCACCGAGATGGTTGTTCGTCGCATCTCACCGCCGCTCTACGAGGCACTCGGTGTCTATTTGCCCCTCATTACCACCAACTGTGCCGTGTTGGGTGTGGCCTTGTTGACCGCACAAGGTGGCTACGGGTTCTTGATCAGCTTGTTGCGAGGCTTTGGCACATCCATCGGTTTTTCAATGGTGCTGGTGATTTTTGCCGGTCTGCGTGAGCGACTGGCGGTCGCCGAGGTGCCCAAGATTTTTGAGGGCGCGCCGATAGGCTTCGTCACGGCTGGCGTTTTGTCGCTGGCGTTCATGGGCTTTGCTGGACTGGGGGTGCATTGATGGCTGCGAACCTGATCATTCAATCCACGCAAGCCGTGGTTGCCTTTGGTGTGGTGGGAACTGTATTGGGTATGGTGTTGGGCGTGGCAGCACGTTATTTGTCGGCTCCGGTGGACGACCGGACCGAGGCCGTGATCGCGCTGCTGCCTGGCTCCAACTGCGCTCAATGCGGTTTTGCGGGCTGCAAGCAGGCCGCAGCAGCTCTTGTCGATGGACGAGCGGCTCCCAGCCTCTGTCCTCCAGGCGGAGCCTCCACCGCACAGCGTTTGGCCGAATTACTTGGTGTGAAACTGATGGTGGATGGGGCCGAAGCGGCGTTGCCCACCGTGGCCTGGGTGGACGAAGAGAGATGCATCGGCTGCACCCGCTGCATTCGCAAGTGCGGGTCCGATGCCATCGTGGGGGCAGCCAAGCAAATGCACACCGTATTGCCTGAGGCGTGTTACGCCTGTGGGCTGTGTGTGGCAGAGTGCCCGACCCAGGCCATCGTGATGAAGTCGGTGATGCCCACGCTAGCGACCTGGCATTGGCCCAAACCAACTGTAAAAGCCCCTGTGGCTGTCAGTTGAAAGGACAGCGCAATGAAGCTTTTTCAAGTCCGAGGGGGTGTCAAGCTCAGTTACCGCAAGGAACTGAGCAGTGAAAACCCAATCGTTCGCATGCCTCCGCCCAATCGGGTGTCCATCCCCTTGCAGCAGCACGTGGGGTCTGCCGCAGAGCCAGTTGTGCAAGTCGGACAACTGGTCGGCAAAGGCCAGTTGATTGGACGCGCAAGCCGAGGTATTTCAGCCAATGTTCATGCGTCCACGTCGGGCGTGGTGATTGCCATTGAAGACCGCATGGCACCTCACCCCTCAGGGTTGACCCAACTGACCGTGGTGATTGAGGCCGATGGTCAGGACCGCTGGGCAGAGCTGCCCGAGCCCATCACTGCCGACTTTCCCCTGCCTGCGACACCCAAGGAACTGAGCGAGCGTGTTGCTGCGGCCGGGATTGTTGGGTTGGGCGGTGCAGCATTCCCTTCAGCGGTCAAGTTGGACATGCGCTACAAACACAGCATCGACACGCTGGTGATCAATGGTGCTGAATGTGAGCCCTACATCACTTGTGATGATCGGCTGATGCGCGAGGCTGCCAACGAAATTGTGGATGGCGTGCGCATCATGGCCTACGCCCTTGCCGCCGAAAACATTGTCATCGCCATTGAGGGCAACAAGCCTAAAGCAGTGAAAGCGATGCAGGAAGCTGCCAAACTCGACAAAAGTATCCGCGTAGTCATCGTTCCCACCCGTTTTCCCATGGGGTCAGCGCAGCACCTGCTGTTGGCTGTGACCGGACGTGAAACCCCTGCCGACAAGCGTACCGCCGAGGTGGGTGCCGTGGTTCATAACGTGGCCACTGCGCGGGCGGTTAGTTCCGCCATTCGACGTGGTGAACCTCTGGTGAGCCGGGTGGTTACGGTATCAGGGCACGGTGTTCGCGAACCAGCCAATGTGGACGTGCCGCTGGGAACCTCAGTGGAAGACCTGTTGACTTTTTGTGGTGGTTTGCACCCCGTGCCAACGCTGCTGATCGGGGGCGGCCCCATGATGGGAGCCCCATTGCCGTCGGTGCATGCCCCGGTCGTGAAAGGGACCTGCGGCATCCTGGCGCTGACAGCAGCAGAGATCAACGAAGGTCCAGAGTCTCCGTGCATCCGTTGCGGAAAGTGCGTCTCTGCCTGCCCCGCTGGTCTGGTGCCTGTGGAAATGGCGCAACTGATCAAGCGGGGTGACCTGCAAGCTGCCAAAGCCATCGGCAGCCAGGACTGCATTGCCTGCGGCTCATGTTCCTTCATCTGTCCGTCGCACATTCCTTTGGCACATTACTTCAGCTTTGCCAATGGCAAATTGAATGCCCTTGACCGCGACGCACGTCGGCAAGACCGCATCCGTTCACTGGTTCAAGCGCGCAATGAACGCACCGTGCGCGAGGCTGAAATCAAAAAGGCGGCCGCAGCAGCTCGCAAGGCAGCCAAAGCTGCGGTGGCCGCAGCACCTGTTACCACCACCGCTGAAGCAGCTGACGTACCTACTCGCCAGTTTGAGGAGTCCACATGAACACCCTGGCCAACCGCGCTGGACCTTTCACGCACACGGTCAATACCGTGACCCGCACCATGGTGTGGGTCATTCTGGCCCTCGTGCCGGGCACGTTCTACGGGCTTTGGCTGTTTGGTTGGCCTGCGGTGATGTTGTTTGTGGTCACGTTGGCCACAGCCTTGGCGGCAGAGGCCGCCATGCTCAAGCTGTTGGGGCAGCCCGTGAAAGCACGACTTTTTGATGGCTCAGCCCTGTTGACCGGCTGGTTGCTGGCCATGAGCCTGCCACCCTGGGCACCGTGGTGGATCGGCGTGCTGGGCAGCATTTCAGCCATTGTGATTGCCAAGCACCTCTTTGGCGGTTTGGGTCAAAACATGTTCAACCCCGCCATGGTAGCGCGTATCGTGCTATTGATTTCATTCCCGGTGCAGTTGACGCTGTGGGTCGCTCCGGCACCATTCGGCAGCGAAGGGTCCCCCTCCTTCAGTCAAGCGCTGGCGATTGTGGGTGACCGCACACCGATCCCTGAACACATGAGCGCGGCTACTGCCCTGGGCCACCTGAAAACCGAGCATTCACGTGGTGTTTCGATGGTCAAAACATCAATGCAACTCCCGACATCGGACCAAATGGCCATTGGTCGCGAGTCCGGGTCCATGGGCGAAACGTCTGCCGGCCTGTTGTTGGCAGGTGGCTTGCTGCTGCTGATGTTGCGCATCATCTCCTGGCATATCCCAGTGGCCGTGCTTGGCACACTGGCTGCTTTGGCTGCGGTTTCCAATGCGATCGACCCGACCCGGTTTGCCTCTGCGCCGATTCACCTGCTCTCTGGCGCAGCCGTGCTAGGGGCGTTCTTTATCGCGACCGACTACGTGACATCACCCGTATCACGCAGCGGGCAGTTGCTGTTTGGTGCCGGTATTGGGGCGCTGACCTGGGTGATTCGCGCGTTGGGTGGGTACCCCGAAGGCCTGGCCTTTGCGGTGGTGCTGATGAATTCGCTGGTGCCGCTGATTGACCGTGGCTTTCGCCCCCGTGTGTTTGGCCGCAGCCGGCGTGGCAAGTCTCTGGAAACCAAAGCACAACCCAAGATCAACCTATGAATGCGACCGATCACACACCATCGTCGGCTCCTCCGGCCTCCCTGTCGGCGCGTTTCGCCAGGATCATGGAACTTGGCGGCGGCAAACATGCCATTGTGCTGGGCGGTTTTTCGCTGGCGGCCACCTTGTTGCTGGCCATTGCCTATGGCTTGACCAAGGAGCCGATTGAGAAAAGCGAACTGGAAGACCTTCGCCGCTCGCTGGAGCAGGTGATACCCGCCAGTATCCATGACAACAACCCAGCTTCCGACACCCTGAAGTTGCAAGTGGATGGTGCCCCGTTGCTGGTGTATCGGGCTAGCAAAGCGGGTCATGTGACTGGAGTTGCGTTTGAGGCCTCCCGCAGAGGTTACAGCGGCGAGATCCGGATCCTGCTAGGTATCGACGAAAACGGCAAGCTGTTGGGCGTTCGGGTTTTGAAGCACACCGAAACGCCCGGTCTGGGCGACAAAATTGAAATCACCCGTTCCGACTGGATTACCCGTTTTACTGGCAAATCGTTGGGTGACCCGCCTGATGCGCAGTGGGCCGTGAAGAAAGACGGCGGCCCGTTCGACCAATTTGCCGGAGCCACCATCACGCCGCGGGCGGTGGTCAATGGCATTCGAGATGGTTTGCGACTGTTCGCTGCCAATCGTCAAGCACTTCTGGAGGAGGTTTCCAAATGAGTCAATCCCGCGACATCCTGGCTGACGGTGTTTGGCGTAACAACGTGGTTTTCAACCAGATGCTGTCGCTGTGCCCGACCTTGGCCATCACCTCGGCGGCAGTCCAGGGGCTGGGCATGGGTCTGGCCACCATGGCTGTGCTGATTGCATCCAATGCCTTTGTGGCCTTGTTGCGCGGCATCATCACCAACGAAGTGCGTATCCCGGCGTTTGTGTTGATCATCGCCACGCTGGTGACCTTGGTTGACTTGGTGATGAATGCCTGGCTGCATGAACTCCACCAGGTTCTGGGTCTTTTCATTCCCTTGATTGTGGGAAATTGCCTGGTGTTGGGTCGCGCTGAAGCGTTTGCCTGCAAAAACACCGTGGCCATGTCCGCCCTGGATGGTTTTGCCATGGGCGCAGGACTCACCTTGGCGCTGACCACGATGGGCGCCGTTCGGGAGGTGCTGGGAAGCGGCACACTGTTTGCGGGCGCTTCAACCTTGCTTGGGCCAGCCATGGGCGTATTGGAGATGCGGCTGTATCCAGGCGACGGCGCCTTGGTCATGATTCTTCCCGCAGGCGGTTTTGTGGTTTTGGGGTTGTTGATTGCAGCCAAACGAGCGCTGGATACCCGCAAGTCATCGACTCGCACAGTCCGCAATGACGCTGAAACACCCACACCTGCCGTGGCCACATCATGAAGGTCAGTGTCACCTACGCATTGCCAGGCCGCCAAGTCTGGCTGGAGGTAGAGGTGCCCGAGCACGCCACCGTGCGTGATGCCATTGAACTCAGTGGCATAGCTCGCACCTTCCCGACGCTGGACCTCAGCACCCAAAAGGTGGGCATCTTCAGCAAGCCGGTGTCGCTGGAAGCGCGGCTGGAGCCGGGTCAGCGGGTGGAGATTTACCGCCCCATCACCGCAGACCCGGTGGCGCTGCGTGCAGGCGCTGACGACAGCGATTGAATGTCCGTCCGAAGTCAATCAGTTGGCGGCGCAATTTGCGGTATAAATATCCCTTAAGCACCCGTGTTTTCTGCATAGTACGCTATAGAAATAATATTGCCCAGATGGATCACTGACAATCGGTGCATGGTCACGAGTCAATCCATTTCGAAATCATCCGTGTCGTTGTTGTCTCACCATGTCTTGCATCTGCAATGCCTGCAGCTCGACGCCTGAACACAAATGATTTGGAAACGGAATCAGGTGCACTTGATGGACAGCCAAACCAGGTTGTGCGTCCATCACATTGGCTCGCGCGCTAACATGCAGGCCTGTTGACTGTTTTTGGGTTCCGCCTGGCTGGGCCAGCTTCACAGGCAGTCCATGCGGTGTGCAGACTGTTTGGCGCTGTCTTTCAAACAGGTGGCGTCGCCAGAATTGCGCTCCGTGACAGCAGTCCGCGAGCAACAAGTCATCGATTTGCTGCACTTTTTTGACCCATTTCAAAGAAAGTTTTTATGCAATACCGTCCCCTTGGCCGCACCGGCTGGAATGTTTCGACCGTCAGTTTTGGCGCCTGGGCGATTGGCGGCACATGGGGCGAGGTGGATGATGCTGAATCCATGGGTGCGCTGCACCGGGCGCTGGACTTGGGCGTGAACTTCTTCGACAGCGCCGACGTGTATGGTGATGGCCGAAGCGAGCGTTTGTTGGCACGTTTGCGGCGCGAACGCAGCGAGCCGTTTTATGTGGCCACCAAGGCCGGTAGGCGCTTGGACCCGCATGTGGCTGCCGGCTACAACCGCAGCAACCTGACGGCATTTGTCGAGCGCAGCTTGGTGAACCTCAAGACCGAGGCGATCGACCTGTTACAACTGCACTGCCCGCCAACCGAGGTTTTCTACATGCCCGAAGTGTTTGGCGTGCTTGACGACTTGGTGACAGCTGGCAAACTGCGCCACTATGGGGTCAGTGTCGAAAAGGTCGAAGAGGCGCTCAAAGCCATCGAATTTCCTGGTGTGCAAAGCGTGCAGATCATCTACAACCTGTTTCGCCAGCGTCCGGCGGAACTGTTGTTTGAGCAAACGCAAAAGCGCGGCGTCGGCATCCTGGCACGGCTGCCGTTGTCATCGGGCCTGCTTAGCGGCAAGATGAGTGCGAAGAGCACCTTTGCGCCCGATGACCATCGTCTGTTCAACCGCGAAGGCGCGGCCTTTGACCGCGGTGAGACGTTCTCTGGGCTGGACTTCGATGTGGGCTTGCAAGCGGTGGAGGCGATGCGTGCCCTGGTGCCTGCAGGGCAGAGCATGGCGCAGATGGCGCTGCGCTGGATCCAGATGAATCCTGCGGTTACCTGCTCGATCCCTGGCGGCAAGCGCGCCGATCAGGTGGCTGACAACGTAGCCGCTGCTGACCTGCCGCCTTTGACGGATGCCACCATGCATGCGCTGGCCGACATCTACGCGCAATACGCCAAACCGCTGGTGCACCAGCGCTGGTAAAAATGGAGGCGTCGCCAGTCGAGAGTGGCGGAGCAGTGTGCTGACGTGATTTGCCGAGCAAGCAAATATTGGTATTTGCATATTCACTTGTATATAAATTTGCATATGAATAGTTGGTAAATCTCTATCAATTCCAGTATTGCTTGTTGATTTGGGCAGAACTACGATGTGTTGCCCCAGCTTAGGGGCAACATGAGTAACCGGGGGCGGGCGGTTTCCCAAGTTCAATGTCCCGTTCAACCCATATGTTGAGGAGCTTCTGATGTCATACAACCGTCGAACTGTGATGGCCACGCTGGTGGCTGCATCGTTTGCAGTGGGCCTGCCGCTCAGTGCATTTGCGCAGAAAAAGATCGTTCTGGGCTTCAGCCAGATTGGGGCTGAGAGTGAATGGCGCACCGCCAACACCAATTCGATCAAAGACACGGCCGCCAAGGAAGGCATTGACCTGAAATTTTCTGACGCTCAGCAAAAGCAGGAAAACCAGATCAAGGCTTTGCGTTCCTTCATCGCCCAAAAGGTGGATGTGATTGCGTTTGCCCCGGTCGTCGAGTCCGGTTGGGACACCGTTTTGAAAGAAATCAAGGCAGCCAAGATCCCTGTCATCCTGACCGACCGCTCGGTGGACTCCAAGGATACGTCTTTGTATGTGACCTTCATGGGTTCTGACTTCACAGAAGAAGGACGCAAGGCTGGCCGCTGGTTGCTGGACAAATCCAAGGACATGAAGGGTGACATCAACGTCGTTGAATTACAAGGCACCGTGGGTTCGGGACCCGCCATCGACCGCAAGAAGGGTTTTGAAGAGATCATCAAGGCTGAGCCTCGCATCAAGATCATTCGTTCACAAACCGGTGACTTCACCCGCGCCAAGGGCAAGGAAGTCATGGAAGCTTTCCTGAAGGCCGAAGGCAAGAAGATCAATGTGCTCTATGCGCACAATGATGACATGGCCATTGGCGCCATCCAGGCGATTGAAGAGGCTGGTTTGAAGCCGGGCAAAGACATCACCATCATTTCGGTTGATGGGGTCAAGGGTGCCTTTGAAGCCATGATGGCGGGCAAGCTCAACGTGTCGGTTGAATGCAGTCCCTTGCTCGGGCCCCAGTTGATGTCTGCGGTCAAGGATCTGATGGCGGGGAAGACTCTGCCGCGGCGCATCGTGACGCAGGAAGGCATTTTCCCGATGGAAGTGGCAGCCAAGGAATTTCCAAGTCGTAAGTATTGACCGACTGTTGTGACTGCATCGGCCCGTGGCAGGGGGCTGCGGAGCCACTGGAAGACAGGCCGTTGACCCGGCTTGTCTCGCATGAGGTACCGGGATCAACATGACAAACATCACCAAGCCCTCTGCGGGCCGAGGTAGCGCCGCTCCAGTGTTTGAGCTCTGCGGTATCGACAAGCAATTTGGTCCGGTTCAGGCGTTGCACAATGTCAAACTGAGCCTTTACGCAGGTGAGATCCATGCCCTGATGGGGCAAAACGGAGCTGGTAAATCCACCCTGATCAAGGTGCTGACTGGTGTGTATCCGGCAGACAGCGGTGAAATTCGCTTGCGTGGTCAGGTCATTCGGCCGACCTCGACGCTGCATGCACAACACGTGGGTATCAGCACGGTGTATCAGGAGGTCAATCTCTGCACCAACCTCTCGGTGGCAGAGAATATTTTCGCGGGCCGTTATCCACGCCGTGGGGCGTTGGGAGCCTGGTCCATCGACTGGTCGCGCATGCAGCAGGACGCCAAAAACTTGCTGCAACGGCTCAATCTGGAGATTGATGTCACGCAACCCTTGTCGAGCTACTCGGTGGCTGTGCAGCAAATGGTGGCCATCGCCCGTGGTTTGAGCATCTCCGCCAGGGTGTTGATCCTTGATGAGCCCACATCCAGCCTGGACGACGAGGAAGTCGAGCGGCTGTTTGGTGTGTTGCGCCAGTTGCGCGACCAGGGTATGGCGATCCTGTTCATCACCCATTTTCTGGACCAGATGTACGCGCTGTGTGATCACATCACGGTGCTGCGCAACGGCGAACTGGTAGGCGAATATCTCGCCGCAGATTTGGGCTACAGCGCCTTGATTGCAGCCATGGTCGGCCATGAGTTGGGCGACAGCCTGGGGGCGACACCTGCCAGCCAACAGAATGCAGACCAGGCCGCAGACTTGTTGCAGACAAGTGGACTGGCACGGTCAGGTTGTGTCAAACCCATCGATTTAAGTTTGCGACGAGGTGAAGTAGTTGGCATTGGCGGTTTGCTCGGCTCGGGCCGGACCGAGCTCGCTAGGCTACTGTTTGGTCTGGACCGAAATGACGCAGGCGACATTTTCCTGGGTGGCCAGCGTGTGCGAATGGACTCACCGGCGACCGCGATCAAGCTGGGTTTAGGCTTATGCCCGGAAGACCGCAAGGCTGAGGGCATCATTGCCGAGCTCTCGGTGCGCGAAAACATTGCCCTTGCCTTGCAAGCGCGCCAGGGTCTGTGGCCGTTTATCAGCCGCGGTCGCCAGGCTGAGATGGCACTGCATTATGTTCAGGCCCTGGGGATCAAAACGACAGACGTTGACACACCCATCGGGCAGCTTTCAGGTGGCAATCAGCAAAAAGCGATGCTGGCGCGCTGGCTGGCGACCCAGCCCAAGCTGCTGATTCTGGACGAACCTACTCGAGGCATCGATGTGGCGGCCAAGCAGGAAATCATGAATGAAATACTTGGGTTGGCCAAGCAGGGGATGTCGGTACTCTTCATCTCCTCGGAAATGAGCGAGGTGGTGAGGGTGGCTAACCGCATTGTGGTCATGCGAGACCATGCCAAAGTGGGTGAGTTGCCTGCGGGCAGCACGGACCATGATGTTTATGCCCTGATTGCGGAGCATGCATGAGCAAATCATCTTTGCCCCGATACAAACGCCTGCTGGCGCACCCGTTGTTGTGGCCGCTGGTCACGTTGGCGCTGATTCTGGTGGTCAACGCCAGTCTGAACCAAGGTTTTTGGGTTCTGCAATGGCGGGATGGTCACCTCTACGGCAGCGTCATTGACATCCTGAACCGAGCCGCGCCACTGATGCTGGTGGCGCTTGGTATGACGCTGGTGATTGCCACCCGCGGCATCGACATCTCGGTGGGGGCGGTGGTGGCCATCAGCGCGTCGGTGGCCGCCTTGATGATTGGCGGCACGCTGGCCATCAACAATGGTGTCGCCACGCACGTCAGCCGATTCCCCATGCCGCTGGCCATTGGATGCGCGCTGTTGGTGGCTTTGTTTTGCGGGCTGTGGAACGGCTTGCTGGTGGCCAAAATTGGCCTGCAGCCCATCATCGCGACCCTGATTTTGATGGTGGCCGGGCGCGGCATTGCGCAACTGATTACCGGTGGCCAAATCGTCACTGTGTACTACGCCCCCTATTTCTTCATTGGCAACGGCTTTTTGTGGGGCTTGCCTTTTGCCCTGTTTATTGCGGGCGGTACCTTCCTGGCGGTGCATTTATTGGTGACGCGCACCGCGCTTGGGCTGTTCATCCAGGCCATTGGTATTAACCCGGCGGCAGCGCGTCTGGCCGGGGTGCGCGAGCGACTCATTACCGTGTGTGTGTATGCATTTTGCGGGCTGACCGCCGGCATCGCAGGGCTGATCATCAGCTCCAACGTCAAAAGTGCCGACGGGAACAACGCTGGCAACCTGATGGAACTGGATGCCATTCTGGCGGTCACCCTGGGCGGCACGCTGCTCAGCGGTGGCCGCTTCAGCCTGTCGGGCAGCATGGTCGGGGCGCTCATCATTCAGACACTCACCTCCACCATTTACTCGATCGGTGTGCCGCCTGAGATCAATCTGGTGGTGAAAGCGGTCGTGGTATTTGCCGTGATGTTGCTGCAGTCTGCCGAGTTCCGCAGTGCGGTGCGCGGCTGGGTGGTGCGTCCGGAATCCAACGGAGGTGTGGCATGACGCACAACGCCAAATACCTGCCGCTGGTGGCGACGGTGTCACTGTTTTTGGCCATGGCCACGTTTGGGTCGGTGTCCTACAACGGGTTTTTCTCGGCGCAGGTGTTTTTGAACCTATTGATTGACAATGCTTTTCTGGTGATCGTGGCGGTCGGCATGACTTTTGTCATTCTCACCGGTGGTATCGACCTGTCGGTCGGCTCCGTGGTGGCGCTGAGCACGATGGTGCTGGCGGAGCTGGTGGAACATCGCCATTGGAGTCTTTGGCTCGTCATTCCGCTGGTGTTGCTGATGGGCATCGGCATGGGTGCGTTCATGGGCTGGCTGATCCAGCGCTTTCGGTTACAGCCTTTCATCGTCACGCTGGCGGG
>CAIVHU010000144.1 GCA_903905735.1 uncultured beta proteobacterium | reverse complement strand
TATTGCTGGCAAGCTGGCTGCGGATGACTTCAATCGACTCGGGTTGTGCGAGGGTTCGCTTGATCTGGTTTTGTTGCTGCATCCCTGAAGGATAGGCAGTGCGCCAAACAAAGTCCAGCTTTATTTTTGGGTACTACGCAGGGCTAGAGCCACATCTGATGCTTAACTTTTCCTCGGTGATAGCGTCAGGGCGGCAAACCCCAGCGCCAGCCCCACCCACAGCAAGTGAGGTGAATACCAGTTGATGTCTAGCCAATGGCGAAGCCTGCTGCTGCACAGCGACATGGCCAGCTCGCAAACGCTGTTGGACAGCCCCAGGCACACGCTGGCCTGCGGCAGGCTCAGATAGTCATAGCGGACAACGTTGCGAAACACCAGGGCCCACCAGAGCACGGCAGCCAGCACGGCAGTCGCGCCAGCCCAGGCCAGCAGGCGACGCGGCCCAATTGCTTGCTTCACGCGGCAACCTCTTCAGGCACAGCCTCATGCGCACCGGTTAACGTGCCAATATGCAGCACCGCGAGCAGTTCTTTACGCAAGGCGATGATGTGCGCGTCGTCGCGGCTGCGCGGGTAGGGTCGGTCAACCTGCACCTCGGCCAGAATGCGCGCCGGCTGGTCTGAAAGCACCAACACGCGTGAGGCCAGCAGCAAGGCTTCTTCCACATCATGTGTCACCAGCAGGGCGGTAAAACCTGCATGGCGCCACAGTGATTCCAACTCGCCTTGCATCTTCAGGCGCGTCAGGCAATCCAGCTTGCCCAGCGGTTCGTCCAGCAACAACAACTGCGGGTCGTTGACCAGTGCACGCGCCAGCGCCACGCGCTGCGCCATGCCACCCGAGAGCTGGTGGGGCAGGGCGTGGGCGAACTTATCGAGTCCGACCAGCCCCAGCGCTTGGTCCACGCGTTGCTGGTTTTTTGTCAGTACGCCACGGGCCTCCAACCCCAAAGCAACGTTTTGTCGCACGGTGCGCCAGGGGAACAGGGTGGGGTCTTGAAACATCAGGATGCGCGACGGATCCGGACCGGTCACTAGCGAACCATTGACGGTGATGGTTCCTGCGATCGGGCTATCGAGGCCAGCGATCAGTCGCAACAAGGTCGATTTGCCGCAACCAGATGGTCCCAAAATAGCGACGAAGTCACCTGCGGAAACAGTCAGAGAAAAGGACTCCAGCACGCTGACGCGTTGGGCTTTCAAGTCAAAGTGGTGGCTCACATCCTGAATCGTCAGGCTGTGACCTGTTGCGCGCATGTTCACCATTTGACCAATCCCTTCTGCCAAGACAGCAAGTGGTCACGCACGACAAACAGCAAGGTGACCAGCCCTGAGCACAGCAGCGCCATGATCAGCAAGGCTGCATGCACATTGCCATACGCCGCCCAACCGGTGGACCACTGCAAATACCAGCCCAAGCCAGCTTTCACACCTAACAACTCTGCAACCACCAGCACCGCGAACGAGTTGTACAAGCCCATGAACAAGCCCACAAACAGGTGTGGCAAGGCAGCAGGAATAGCCACGTGACGAATCAGAAAACGGTTGTCAGCGCCGTGGGTGCGTGCCACGTCGTACAAGGCTTTGTCCACCGATGCCACGCCAGACCAGGTCAGGATCGTTACCGGTATGCCTGAAGCCAATGCGATCAGGAAGACGCTACCACTGAACGTGGTGGGAAACACAAAAAAAACAATCGGCAACCAGGCATTGGCAGGCACCGGACCAATCACCTTCAACAGTGGCCGGAGCCAATAGGCTGCGCGGGTAGACCAGCCAATGGCCATGCCTGCGATGGCGCCGATGCTGATACCAAACGCATAGCCGGTACTCCACAGGCGCAAGGTGTGCAGAACGCAAGTACCCAGACGCTCCCAGTCTTCCACATAGACATCGACAATGCCTTGCGGCGGTGCAAAAAAAGGGCGAGGCAACCAACCGAACTTGGCCACAGCCAGCTCCCACACGGTGAACAGAAAACCCAGCGCCACCAGCCACGGACCCCAGTAGCGCAGACGTGAGTCCGGAGGGTTCCAGCGTCTGCCAAACACCGCCACGCTGAGCAGACTTGCACCCAGCAGGATCTCGAAGGTCGCCAGAGCCTGGGTGCTTTGCCACTCATGCAGGTCGGGCCATCCCAGCGTGGCCGCAGCGGCCAGTAGCCAAGCCAGCCCCGCAGCCGCCCCCACTGACCATCGTGTTGAGGTGCTGCTCACCTGGGCTGGCGCAGGAATGGGCAGGCTGGCTTGCACCAGCGCTTCACTCAGTTGCACTATCAGGCCAGGATGTTGGCCGAAATCTTGGCAGCGAGCTTGCTGGCGTCCAGCGACGGCTTGAACACCTTGACCAGCTTCAAGTCGTCAATCGACTTCACCAGCTCCGCGCGCAAGGGCTCGCCAATCGGATGGTGGGTGTAGGGCAAGGCACTGAGCATCTCCACCAACTCAGGCACGCTCACCCCGGGCTTGAAGTGAGTGAAATAGTCTTGCGCCACGGCAGTGGGGTCTTTGGCGGTGGCCTCGTGTACTTCCAGCACGGCGCGGACCAGGGATCGGGCAGCTTCGATATTGTTTTTGAGCAGCTTGCCGCTGGCCCCCACCACACAGCATGTCCGGTCAGCGTAAACGCCGCTTTGGGTGTTGGCAATTTCGACAAGTTTGTACTGTTTGATGAAACGGTAGGTGTCAGGGTCCAGGTGTGCCAGTGCTTGCGCTTCACCTTTTTGCACCGCCAGGCCCAGCAGGTCACCGGGAAACACTTTCCAGGCCACTTCTTTGTCAGGATCAATGCCAGCCTTGGCCAGGGTGACGATAAAAGCATCACGAGCGGGGCTGGCCAGGTCGGACACGGCCACTGTCTTGCCGCGCAGGTCTTCCACCCGCTTGATGCCTGAGGTGGGCGAAGCCAAAAGACGCATACAACCCGCATGGGTGCCCGCCACCAGCTTCACGTCAAAGCCCTGTTCCAGTGGCTTGAGCCACTGCAGCAATAAGCCCAAACCCGCGTCAGCCTTGCCGGTGGCAATGGCTTCAAGCAGTTGTTCGGACGAACCCTGAAAGTCAATCAGCTCGACATCGAGCCCATGCTTGGCAAAGATGCCGGTGTGCTGGGCAAAGGCCAGCGGTGAGTGGCAGGCGGCACCTTGTGCCCAGGCGACTTTCAGTTTGGTGGGTGCCTTGTCTTGCTGGCTGAAAGCCTCACTCGCCAACACGCCCAAGCTGGCGGCCAGGCCGACGGCGCCGGTGGTTTGCAAGAAGCTGCGGCGGGCCAAATGGTGAGTTGCGGTGGTGGTTCGCGAGCGCATAGGAAGTTCCTTTTTGGGTTCGAACAGACCTCCAAGCCTAGTCACTGCTGAAAAAATGGGAACAAAGAATTTCGCATTTGGATATGCACAAATGGCGAGGAGCAAGCACATCGGCGCACGGTTGCCGAATTGAACAAGCAGACTGAACTCACAGTCACCGCGTGGCTGGCCCGCTGGCCCAGGTGATCTTGCCACGCGACGGCAATTGGGTCTCCTGTCTTGACGCCGGCCCGCCGAAAACCCAGTGCCGGGTTGGCCGACGAGCCCGGTCCGCTGTCGACATCCATAACGGTGCTGCGGTTGAGTGTGACGACGAAGCGGGCGATGAAGTGCGCGGCGATCAGTTGCCCGGTCGCGTCTTTATGGCGCCCGGTTTTCATCGGGTGGGCTGACGGGGTAGGCAACGCCAGCCTGTCAACGCTGCGGCGGGCGCTGACCTGGGGAGGGGGTTGAGACATCTTCATAATGAATTTTTACCGCAACTGGGTTTTGTCCACCCCACCGATCGAAACCTGCCGAGGCGCCTTGATAGACGATTTCTGCACAAGCAAACACGGTTTTCTTCGTTTGCAACTGGGATGGTCCTGGGCAAAATTCAGTTCAGGGTCGTTGTGATCCAAGGAGGCGCGATGATGCAAGAACACCATGCATTTGAAATTGACCAAGACAATCCATTTAGCAGCAAAGAGCTGCTTTACTCGCTGGGCACCGCAATAGCCTGGGTGGCTCTGTCAGCCGCGTTGGTGTTGTTGATACCTGCCCGACACCTATTCTTACTGTGTCATAAATAGATGCTATGATGTAGATAGCATAACTATGACCGGAGGCGTTCATGAACGTGGCCGAGGAGTTCAATAACTACATCGCGCATTTGTCACAGGGGCTCGGGCATGCAGATCGTCACTCCGGGCTGAGCGGGTACTGCACCGGTTTGATGCTTCCCTTGTCACGTAAAAGCGTTGAGCCCATGGCTGCCCGCGTTGATCCACTGCACGCCAGCGCACGTCACCAGGCGATGCATCACTTCGTCGCCAAGTCCGAGTGGTCAGATTCAAATCTGATGACTCGCGTGCGCGATTGGGTTGCGCCTTTATTGGGGCTCGACGACGGTCGCTACTGGATCATCGACGACACCGGTTTTCCAAAGAAGGGCAAGCATTCGGTGGGGGTTGCCCGCCAGTATTGCGGCCAACTGGGCAAACAAGACAATTGCCAAGTCGCAGTCAGTCTGTCACTGGCCAGCGTGCGCGGCAGCATCCCAATAGCGTACCAACTCTACCTGCCCAAAGACTGGGCCAGTGATGCGGTACGACGTGAGAGCGCAGGAGTTCCCAAGGACATTGACTTTGCAACCAAATCTGAAATTGCACTGGCACAGATACGCCGGGCCATAGACCAAGGCGTGCCCCTGGGTGTGGTGCTGGCAGATGCTGGTTATGGAGATGAGACGGCGTTTCGCGACGGCATCACCGAGCTGGGCATGCTCTACGCTGTGGGCATTCGTCCTGGAACGACTGTGTGGGCACCGGGGACTGCACCGCTGCCGCCCAAGGCCTGGTCCGGGCGCGGCAAACGACCGACCAAGCTGCGTCGCGAACCTGGCAACGAGCCGATGACGGTCAAGGCACTGGCCATGGCGTTGCCACCACAGACATGGAGCACTGTCACCTGGCGCGAAGGCACCAACAGCGAGCTCAGCGGGCGTTTCGCCGCATTACGCGTGCGCCCTGCGCATCGGGACTACTTGGTCTGCGAGATGCGCCCTGAAGAGTGGCTGCTGATCGAGTGGCCCGAGGGCGATGATGAGCCTGCCAAATCCTTTCTCTGCACGGCACCAGAGCTGGCCACGCTGGAGCAAATGGTGTTTGTCACCAAGATGCGCTGGCGCATCGAGCGTGACTACCAAGATTTGAAACAAGAGTTTGGGCTCGCACACTACGAGGGAAGAGGCTGGCGTGGTTTTCACCATCACGCCACGCTGAGCATTGCAGCGTATGCCTTTTTAATGGCGCAGCGGCTCAAGGACAACAGCAGCAATGACGGCAGTAAAAAAAACTTCCTCCAACGCCAAGTGCCTGCGGTTCCCAAAGATTACATCCCTCGGGGCAGGCCAGCGCGCGCAACGACACGTCGCTGACTCGATCACAACGCTGCGGTTTTACCTCGGCGCCGCTTTGATCAGCGCTCTGGCAACCTGTCCGTACGCTGATTTCATAAACATCTACTTACGCTTATGACACAGTAAGACTATGAGCTGGGCCAATAACATGATCAGGACACCGCTTTCTGCCGGAACAGATGTCCAAGGCAATCTGCTTCGCATTCTGCTGGTGACAACCAGGGCGTGGGGTATGGTGATCACCCAACCGCAGTCTCTACGGACGGTGCCGCGACCAAGTCCTCATCAGGTGCGACCGGTCAGGCGAAGTGAGCGGTTGACGCGTGCCATACCCGATGGCTTGCGCTGGGCTTGGTGAGTTGGCCCAGGGTGCCACCGGCTCAGACACCAGCGCCACCGGCGAAGATATTGATCAGATGCGGCTCGGCCAGCGCCAGACCGATGGACGTCATGCCCTATTGAAGCCGCAAAGCCAATGGCTACCCCAAGGGACGGCGGTAACTAGTGCTTGACCGGAAACCCTCATTTTTCAAAAATAGTTATGCCTAAAATTTAGGCATATAGGGTTTACCCTTGGTTCTTCTAACTTCATTGCTGGCAAATTTCCCGCTGTCATACGCGCCGGCCAAATTTGCTCAATTT
>CAIVHU010000143.1 GCA_903905735.1 uncultured beta proteobacterium | reverse complement strand
GATAATCCAGGCAATCCGCGTCCGTCTGAAACCATGCCTGAAACTCCCCTAGAGAACCGGGGTACTGAGCGCCTGCACGGGGATAAGGATGGGTCATGAAAGGAGTCTACACAAAACTCCGGTTAAATGGAGAGCCCAGTGTGGTGTTATTTTTGTTGCCGTCTTTTCGGTGATGTTTTATGCCATCTGGAAGCATCGCAAGTCGGTTGGTCACAAAGCCGCCAACTTCCACGAATCGATTGCCGTGGAGATCCTCTGGACGGCGGTGCCATTCCTGATTGTGGTGCTGATTGCCTGGCCAGCCACCAAAGTTGTGCTGGCGATGAAGGACACGGCGAACCCCGATTTGACGGTCAAGGTCACTGGTATGCAATGGAAGTGGCGCTACGATTACCTCAAGGGCGAGGGCGAAGGCATCGGTTTTGGCTCTGCCTTGGACCGGGCGCAGCGCCAAATGTCGGACGCGGGTGGTCCAGGCCGCGGTGTGACTATCGACGACTATCTGTTGAAGGTCGACCATCCCCTGGTCGTTCCGGTGGCCCGAAAGATTCGTGTTGTGACCACGGCCAACGATGTGATTCACGCTTGGTTTGTGCCATCCCTGGGTGTCCAACTGTCGGCCATCCCCGGTTTTGTTCGAGATACCTGGTTCCGGGCGGACAGAGTTGGTGACTACTACGGTCAGTGCAGCCAACTGTGTGGCAAGGAGCATGCCTACATGCCAATCCATGTCAAGGTTGTGTCCCAGGAAGACTACACCGCCTGGGTCAACAGTGAGATCAAGAAAGAGGCCGCCCTGGTGGGGGACACCAACAAGGTGTCAGCGCTCAATGACATGCTCAAACGAAGTGAGCATGATGGCATCGTCGCAGCGCGCTAGCAGCCAAATTCGAGTCAGTTTTGGTTTCTTTAGAAGGAAATCCTATGAGTGCTGTACTAGGTCTCCCCACGCACGACGTGCACCATGGCCATAAACCCATTGGTTGGCGCAGGTGGGTCTATGCCACCAACCACAAGGATATAGGTACGCTGTATCTCTTGTTCAGTTTCACGATGCTCATGTTGGGCGGTGTCATGGCACTGATGATTCGAGCTGAGCTGTTTCAGCCAGGATTGCAGTTCGTCAATCCTGAATTTTTCAACCAGCTCACCACCATGCACGGTCTGATCATGGTGTTCGGCGCCATCATGCCCGCATTTGTCGGATTGGCTAACTGGATGATTCCAATGCAAATTGGCGCGCCGGACATGGCATTTGCGCGCATGAACAACTTCAGTTTCTGGCTTTTGATTCCGGCCGCCATTATGTTGGCGGGCTCCTTTTTCATGCCCGGTGGCGCACCGGCAACCGGCTGGACGCTTTATGCGCCGTTGACGCTGCAGATGGGGCCGTCCATGGACACAAGTATTTTTGCGCTGCACATCATGGGTGCATCGAGCATCATGGGCTCGATCAACATCATCGTGACCATCCTGAACATGCGGGCGCCGGGGATGACCTTGATGAAGATGCCCTTGTTTTGCTGGACCTGGCTGATCACCGCTTTTTTGCTGATTGCAGTGATGCCAGTGCTAGCGGGCGCGATCACGATGACACTCACAGACCGTCATTTTGGTACCAATTTTTTCAATGCTGCAGGCGGTGGTGATCCGGTGATGTTCCAGCACATTTTCTGGTTTTTTGGACACCCTGAGGTTTACATCATGATTTTGCCGGCCTTCGGGGTGATCAGTCAGATCGTGCCGGCTTTTTCACGCAAAAAGCTGTTTGGTTACACCTCAATGGTGTATGCCACGGCAAGCATCGCCATCCTTTCTTTTACGGTGTGGGCGCACCATATGTTCACCTCCGGCATGCCGGTGGGAGGTCAACTTTTTTTTATGTACACCACGATGGTGATTGCCGTGCCGACCGCGGTGAAAATTTTCAACTGGATTGCCACCATGTGGCAGGGTTCCATGACGTTTGAGACGCCGATGCTTTTCGCTGTTGGGTTCATTTTTGTGTTCACCGTGGGAGGTTTCACCGGACTGATTCTGGCGATGGCGCCCATCGATATCCAGCTTCATGACACCTACTATGTGGTCGCGCACTTCCATTACGTGCTGGTGGCTGGTTCCCTCTACGCCTTGTTCGCTGCTTACTACTTTTGGTCGCCCAAGTGGACTGGGGTGATGTACAACGAGACGCGCGGAAAAATTCATTTCTGGTGGTCACTTATTGCCTTCAACGTGACCTTTTTTCCGATGCACTTCCTGGGCCTGGCAGGCATGCCAAGGCGCTATGCGGATTACCCGATGCAGTTTGCAGACTTCAATGCCTTGGCCTCGGTCGGTGCATTCTTTTTTGGCTTTGCTCAGGTTTATTTCTTCATCTTCATTGTGATCCCGACGATGCGCGGCCATGGCAAACCAGCACCCCAACGGCCCTGGAATGATCCTGACGGCGCAGGCGCGGAGGGTCTGGAGTGGGAACTCCCGTCTCCGGCGCCGTTTCACACATTTGAGACGCCACCGAAACTTAATGCGGCAGCGACAAAAATCGTTCCGGACGCGTTATGAGTCTGACTCCTGAGCAACAGAAAGCCAACCTCAAGACCGCACTGGCTCTGGGAGCTGTGGCCTTGCTTTTCTTTGTTGGCTTCATCCTGAAGATGTTCTTGGCGAGCAGATAAGGTATGTCGCAGCCACGGAAAAATTTGTTCTTGGTTGTCAAGCTCAGCTTGATTGCTTTGGCCATGTTCGGTTTTGGCTATGGGTTGGTGCCAATTTACAGGGCATTTTGCGATTTGACCGGTATCAACAAGCTGTCGGCTGAAGACCGTCAGCTCGGCCTGGGCGAGACCACACTTCCGGCCAATACACAAGTTGACCTGAATCGAACCATCACTGTGGAGTTCGACGCCAACTCACGGGGACCCTGGAAATTCAAGCCGGAGCAAAGATCACTTCAGATACATCCGGGTGAGTTGACCACGGTGGTGTATGAATTTCAGAATGTACAGTCCCGGCGCATCACGGCGCGGGCCGTACCGAGCTATGCACCTCAGCAAGCTGCGGCGCACTTCAAGAAGTTTGAATGCTTTTGCTTTCGGGAATCCCTGATGGCCACCTCAAAATCCCCCACCTATGGCCAGTCAAACTCCTCCAGGCAGGACGGCGAAATTATCAGTCTTTTGGTCTGACTGACTCTGGTCTGCTTTCTTGGTAATTTCTCCCTGACTTTTGGAATTTTTT
>CAIVHU010000142.1 GCA_903905735.1 uncultured beta proteobacterium | reverse complement strand
TTCTCATGAGGTGTTGCTGCAAAAGGCCACAAACGTGGGACTGGATCCGGCGCGCGCTGCGGCTATTCTGGAAAGTGATGCCTTTGCAGCCGATGTGCGCCAGGCCGAGTCCTTCTACACCAGCCACGGTATCCACTCCGTGCCCGCGATCATTCTCAATGACCGCCAACTGATCTCTGGCGGCCAGCCACCAGAAGTGTTTGAACAGGCCTTGCGACAGTTGGCTTCACAGCCTGGCACATAGGTGATGGACCAGTCTCGGGGCAGGACAACAGCCCCCGGCTGTCATCAAACTAACCCGACAGTAAGCCGCTTGTCTTGAATCAAACCCAGTGGGCACCATTTGGTTGGATTGAAGCTGCTGCGCATCGACTGTTGCCTTTGTGCTGACCCGAATGTCCGCTTTTTCCCTGTTTCTGATTTCACTCCTGCTGCACGCCTTTGTCGGCTGGACGGTTGCACCCGATCTAGCGGCAGTTCACCCGTTGCTGGGCGTAACCCTGTGGGTATTGCTGTTGTTGTCAGCACTGATGCTACCCATGGGTTTTCTGGGAAGGCGCGTCCCCAGACCAGTGCTGTCGAATGTTCTGACCTGGCTGGGTCTGCTCTGCATGGGGCTCGGATCTTCCCTGTTTGTGCTGGCATTGCTGCGGGAAGTGGCTTTGCTAATAGCCCAGGGCTTGCATGGGATTTGGCCCTCCGTGTTGCCCGCCGTTCCATTGGAGAGCTTGCGCATTGATACGGCCCCACTGGTACCGGTACTGGGTTTGCTGGCGACGCTGTGGGGATTCTCCAATGCCCGGCGCACTGCTGCCGTGGTCAGGGTCAACGTGCCAATGGCCAACTTGCCGGCCGCCTTGCAAGGTTTTCTGATTGCGCAGATCAGCGACATCCATCTGGGGCCCACCATCAAGGGTCCCTATTTGGAACGTATCGTGGCCAGGGTCAATAGCCTGAACGCCAATCTGGTGGCGATCACGGGCGATCTGGTGGATGGCAGTGTGGCCGAATTGGGAGGTGATGTGTTGCCGCTGGCAGGTTTGACGTCCACCCACGGCAGCTTCTTTGTCACTGGCAACCATGAGTATTACTCCGGCGCTCATGACTGGATTGATACCCTGCGCGGTCTGGGCATTCGCGTGCTGATGAATGAGCATGTGCTGATTCGTCACCATCTTGACACGCAAAATCCGGAACAAGCGGTGATGGTGGTGGCCGGTGTGACGGACTTCAGCGCCCATCACTTCGATGAGACCCATCGCAGTGACCCTGCGCAGGCGATGGCTGGTGCACCTGACAACGCGGTGTTCAAGTTGTTGCTGGCCCATCAGCCCCGCAGCGCGGAAGCGGCGATGCAGGCGGGATTTGATCTGCAACTGTCCGGCCATACCCATGGCGGGCAATTCTGGCCGTGGAACCATTTCGTCAAATTCCAGCAACCTTTCACTGCCGGACTACACCGGCTGCAGTCCCTGTGGGTGTACACCAGTCGGGGAACGGGCTATTGGGGGCCGCCCAAACGTTTTGGTGCGCCGTCCGAGATCACCTTGTTGCGATTGGTTCGAGCTTGAGAGTCACAGTCCTGGCATGCTCAGTGGCAACAGGAATCGTGAGATTGTGATGACAATGGGTCACTG
>CAIVHU010000141.1 GCA_903905735.1 uncultured beta proteobacterium | reverse complement strand
CTTAATCCTGCTACTAAAGGTGCGGACGGGGACGCTTAACGAGCTACCCGCCGGCCAGGACACCGTTCCTTGGCCGTCAACCCTATCGACATGCCTGCTCGAGTCAAATGAGCAGATTTGTACGGGTTTAAATAGAACGGTCTTGACAACTACCGATACTAGACAACTCCATCTTGACTGGCTCTAACAAAGCTGCGGTCAACTTAATCTGCGGAGAGCACTTCCGCCTGGGCTTTTGGCTTCAGGTAGAGCGCGAGCCGATCTAGGTAAAGATAGATAACGGGTGTCGTGAACAAGGTAAGTGCCTGAGATACCAGAAGTCCACCAACCAGTGCCACACCTACTGGCGCCCTGAGTTCTGAGCCCGCGCCCGTGCCCAACGCCAAAGGCACGGCACCAAGAATAGCCGCTCCGGTCGTCATCATGATGGGTCGAAAGCGCAACTTGCACGCCGAGTAGATGGCATCCAGTGAATTGAAACCTCGATTGCGCTCAAGATCCAGTGCAACGTCCACCATCATGATGGCATTTTTCTTGACGATTCCGACCAGCAAGATGATGCCGATCATGGAAATCACATTCAACTCAAAATGCAACAGCCATAGTGCCAACAACGCACCCAGTCCAGCTGAGGGCAAGGTGCTGAGAATGGTTAACGGGTGAATGTAGCTCTCGTAAAGAATACCCAGCACAACGTACACCGCCAAGATGGCGGCCAGGATGAGCCAGGGCTGGCTGCTCGTCGACGCCTGAAATGCCTTGGCATTGCCTTGAAAGCTGCCGTGCAGCGTTGATGGTAGCGCCATGTCTTTGATGGCCATGGAAACCACATTCACCGCATCCCCCAATGCGACACCAGGTGCCAAATTGAAGGAAAGCGTGACGGCCGGGAACTGCCCCTGGTGATTGATCTGGGTCGGCAGCTGGGCGTCCTTAAAGGTGGCGATACTGGCCAAAGAGACCAATTGCCCCGTGTTTGAAGGCACGCGAATTTGCTGTAAAGCCGACGCGTCAAGTTTGTGCGATGGATCGAGTTCCATGATGACGTGATACTGATCGATCTGGGTAAAAATTGTCCCCACTTCCCGTTGGCCGAGTGCGTCATACAACGTGTCGTCGATGACCTGAGGGCTAATGCCAAACTGTGCGGCCCGATCGCGATCAATCACAACCGTCACACGCGGGGCAGCGTCTTGCAGGTCACTGGTTACATCATCAAGCTGCCCAAGCGTTTTTAAACGCGCGATCAAGCGTGGCGTCCAAGTGTAAAGTTCCCCCAAGTCTGTGTCTTCCAAGCTGTACTGGAACTGCGTGGCACTACTGCGTCCGCCAATCTGCAATTCCTGTCGAGTGCGAAGATGCAACTCGATGCCAGGCAGCCCCGCCACCTTCTTCTTCAAGCGTGCCGCGATCTGACCGGCATCGCTACTTCGTTGTGCGAAGGGCTTCAGGTTGATCACCAGTCGGCCTTCATTGAGCGGCGAAGAATTGGTCCAGCTATAAACTTTATCGACGTCTGGGTCATCCATCACCAAACGGACCAGCGCGCTCTGCCTCAATGCCATGGCTGGGGCAGAAATATCTGTTGGGGCCTGGCTCACACCAATGATCTGCCCAGTATCTTGTTGTGGAAAAAATCCCTTGGGAATGAACCAAAACAGCGCCAGAGTGCATATCAAGATGACAGCTGTAGTGGTAATCGTGATGAACCGATGACGTAACACCCGTGCCAGTGCGCGCTCATACGCTCCTGCCAGCTTGCGAAAAGCGCCTTCTGAAGCGCGCGCGAACCAGCCAAGGCGGTGCCGTTGATCCAGACGCAGCAGCACCCGGCAAAGCATGGGTGTCGCCGTCAGGGACACAATGCCCGACATCAACAGCGCGACGCTCACTGTGACGGCAAATTCACGAAACAGTCGTCCCACGACCCCACTCATGAAGAGCAGCGGAATCAGTGCCGCGATCAGCGACAGTGTCATGGACACAACAGTGAATGAAACCTGACCCGCCCCATTGAGCGACGCCTGCAGCGGGTCTTCGCCGTCCTCGATGTGGCGGATGATGTTTTCGATGACGACAATGGCGTCGTCGATCACGAAACCGACGGCGATCGTGATGCCCATCAACGACAGGTTGTCGATGCTGTAGCCCGTGAAGCTGAGGATGCCAATGGTGCCGGCAATGGAGAGCGGGATGGCCAAGGCCGGGATCAACGTCGCCCAAAAGCCATGCAGAAACAAAAACACCACGAACACCACCAAGGCGACTGTCAGCATCAGCGTACGCTGCACGTCAGTGACGCTGGCGCGAATGGTTTGGGTGCGATCATTGACCACCTCAGCCTTCACGGAGGCCGGCAGCGAACCCACCAAATCCGGCAGGATGCGGCGAATCTCATCGACGGTCTGCACGACATTGCCGCCAGGTTGTTTGTGGATGTCGACAATGATGGCCCGCTTGCCTTGAATCCAGGCCGCCTGTTTGACATCCTGGGGGCCATCAATGGCACGTCCAATGTCTCGCACCCGGATGGGCGCGCCATTGCGCCAGGCCAGAATGAGGCTGTCATATTCGGAAGCTTTGGTCAACTGGTCGGTGACATCGACGGATACTGACCGCTTGGGGCCATCCAATGTTCCTTTGGGCGCATTGGCTGTGGCCGAACCCAGTGCGGCGCGTACCTGCTCCAGACTCAGGCCCAGCGTGTTGAGCTTGCCTGGATCGATCTCGACGCGGATGGCTGGCTTTTGTTCGCCATGTAGATCAACCAGTCCAACACCACTGATCCGCGACAGCTGTTGGGCAATATAGGTGTCCGCATAAACATTCACCTGCTGCAGCGGCAGTACATCAGAAGTCACAGCGATAGACATGATCTGAAAGTCGGCCGGATTGGCCTTTTCCACGGACGGCGGGCTGGGCATCGTGTGTGGCAACAGTCCACTGGCGCTCGTGATCGCCGCCTGGACATCCTGCACCGCGGCATCAATATTTCGGCTGAGTTCAAATTGAACCGTGATGGAGGTATCACCTTGGGAACTGCTCGATGTCATCTCCGTGATACCTGGAATCAGCGCGAGTTGCCGCTCCAGCGGTGTTGCCACCGAGGTCGCCATGACTTCGGGGCTGGCACCGGGGAGACTGGCAGAGACCTGGATCGTGGGTAGCTCAACCTGCGGCAAGGCCGCCAAAGGCATCACGACGTAGCCAGCGATGCCAAACAGCAGCAGCACCAACATCAACAGTGATGTCGCTACCGGTCGCTGGATGAACCGGGCAGACAGGTTCATGGTTGCGACAAACTGATTGAGGGTGTATTTGAGATCGTTACCTTGGCGTTATTGCGCAGTCCGGCCTGTCCGGTCATGACCACTTGCTCTCCAGCAACGAGGCCAGAACTCACCACCTGAGCGTTCGCCGCTTCTGCGCCCACCTTGAGCTGACGGATGGCCACAGTCATGTCTTTGTTGACGACGTAAACATAAGGCCCCTGTACGCCACTTTCAATGGCCTCTTTGGGCACCACCAGTGCATTGGGTAGCCTGCCCAACTCCAACTCGACTTGTGCGAATTGGCCTGGGGTCAGTGCGCGGTCTGAATTGGCAAACGATGCCTTAGCGGTGATGCTCCCACTGCTTGGGTCCACGGTGTTATCAACAAAAGTTACCTTGCCATGTGGCGGTTGACTGATTCCTGCGACTGTGGCGCTCACACCCACTTCTGCCTGGCGCATTGCCTGTTTCAGTGGCGCCAATTGCGATTCTGGTAAAGAAAAGCTGATGTAGATGGGTTGAATCTGGTTGATCACCAGCAAGGTGGTGTCATTGAACTTGGCAGCACCACCCACTGGCAGCATCAAGGCTCCAGCTACGCCATTGATCGGTGCGGTGATCCGGGTGTAACTCAATTGGAGCTGGGCGTTGTCCAAACTGGCTCGGTCGGCTCTGAGGTTAGCCTCTGCTGCTTGGAAGTCTGCGGCCGACTGGCTTAGGCCACTTTGAGAAATAAACCCCTGTTTGACCAATGCCAAATTTCGCTGGTAGTCGGCCCTGATCCTGGTAAGTTGTGCTTCGTCCCGCGCCAAAACACCCTCAGCCTGGCGCCGTTGAGTTTCGAGCACAGCTGAGTCAAAACGCATCAGTAGCTGACCTTTCTTGACCGCTTGGCCCTCCGCATAATCGACCTCAACGACCTGGCCATCAAGCCTCGATTTCACGGCAACAGACATTTTGGCCTCGGCTCTGCCAACGGCAGAGATGGTGATTGGGAGTTCTCGCTGGACGACCTCAGCTACCGTTACGGCAACTGACGCCGCCACAGGGGACTGCTGCACCTTTGGAGGGGAACCAGTGAAAAATAACCAGCCAGCGACAGCGCAGATGACCACCAGGCAGAACAGAACTATGTTTCGAGTCATAGATCTGGCTCACGTATGAGGCGACCAAATAGGCTGAATAAGACAAACTTGGCGCGCATCAGGTCAGTATATCTGGACATCCTGATTCGCTGGCCCGTCCGTTTTGGTACGCAGCCGAATGCAGGCTGGCGGTAGATTGGCAAAGGTCAGTGACTCTCATTCACTGCATCTGTCACTTAGTCACCGTAAATAAATAAACCTATTAACTTATGAGGATTTGTGCTATTCTTTGTGAAGCATGAATTCACACTCTGAACTGCAGAAGAAATTCGCCTCCGTGTGGCCGCTTCTTGATGAGCGAACACGCCGCCTCCTTGCTGCCAATGAAGCAGTGAGTTTGGGCTATGGTGGAATTTCTGCCGTGCATCAGGCATGT
>CAIVHU010000140.1 GCA_903905735.1 uncultured beta proteobacterium | reverse complement strand
GCCTGTGATGTCAAGTTCCACACAAAACGGCATAGAGCTCGAGCTGATCGTCTGTAGTTGGCTGCTTATTCGAAAGGCACCATCGAGCAGGGATTTGAGTTTGGTGGACTTGAGATATTGGCCAATTAGGGCCAAGCCGGCGTGAGAACTGAGGTCGTAGGGAAGCTTTTTGATAATGAAGTCGGTCATGATCGTGTTCACCTTCTGGGTGAACAGCATTTTACACTTAACTCATTGATTTATATAAAGAAAGCAGCTTTTTTTGAATATGAAGTCACGGATTCAGGGTATTTAGCTGAATGCCCCACTAACGTTTTAAGCTTCTGGGGAATGTCGACAAAAGTGAGGCTTATTTTAACGGTTCTATTTTGTGAATCCGCTGGTCCTACGTGGTTCAGGTCAGTGCTTATGTTATCGTCTGGATGTGCCCCTGCTGAATCGCAAATTTACGTTACGCTAACACGGCAATTGGAATTACCTATAGCGGCCCTTGGTGAAGATCGGCTCCCGCTGCTAACTTGTCATCAACTGCCCCTTGGAGCTTCGGGCTACCTCGTTCGAGTTCAAACGGCGCTCTTCAGCACGGGATGCGTTGGGGTGGCCGCAGCCCCAACCCATCTCCTGCCACCCACAGTCGCAGCCTGCCACTCGCTAGTCAGCCCTTCGTATACAAAGAAAAAAGGCCTATAGCCCTCATCAAGAAAGGGTAAGCAGCTTCAGTATGCATAGCAAACTTGAAACGTCAACGGCTTGAGTCATTCCGCCAGTGCGTTCTCGCTGCATAGCGGATGTCCCCTCTAGCACCTGACCCAGCCCATCTGCCAGCTTGGTCGTCAAGCCGCCACTTCCCCCAACCTCCCATCCCGCATGTCGCTCAGGGCCTGGTAGATTTCCTGCTGGGTGTTCATGACGAACGGGCCGTACTGGGCAATCGGCTCCTTGAGCGGTTGCCCGGCAATCAGCAGCACTTTGGCGTCGGCACTGGCGTCAATGACCACGCCATCCGCCTCGGGCGAATTGGCCAGCAAGGCCATGCGTTGCACCGGCACGGTTTGGCCCGAGATGGTGACCTCGCCCCGGTACACGTACACAAAGGCGTTGTGGCCTGCGGGCACCAGCTGCTCAAATCGCGACCCGGCGGGCAAATGGATGTCCAGATACAACGGCGCGGTCGCCTCGCGTATCACGGCACCCGTCACACCGTGGCTGTCACCGGCGATCACCGTCACCGCCACGCCTTGCGCGCTGGTGTAACCAGGCAAGTCGGCGGCCTTGAAATCGCGGTACCAGGGGGCGCACATCTTGTCGCGCCCGGGCAGGTTCAGCCAGAGCTGGAAGCCCTCCATCACGCCGTCTTCCTGCTGCGGGATTTCGGAATGGATCACGCCGCGCCCGGCGGTCATCCATTGCACGCCGCCGTTTTCCAGCAGGCCTTCGTGACCAGCGCTGTCACGGTGCAGCATGCGCCCGGCGATCATGTAGGTGATGGTCTCGAAGCCCCGATGCGGGTGGTCGGGAAACCCGGCAATGTAGTCGTCCGGCTTGTCGCTTCCAAAGGCATCCAGCATCAAAAACGGGTCCAGCCGGTGCTGCAGGTTGTGCGTCAGCACCCGGGTGAGCTTGACACCTGCACCGTCCGAGGTGGCTTGGCCTGCGACCAGGCGCTCCACGGTACGTGGATGTTCAACGATAGACGTTTGCAAAGTGGCATTCATGGTTTTCTCCTAATTTTTGATAGCAATAAGCCCAGTAATCACATGGGCTACAGAGGCATTTGGCTTGTCAATCAGGCCAGCGCGGCATTCAGGTCTGCCTCGGCCTGGGCGAAGGCTTTTTCAGCCGCTTCCGGCCCCATGGCCAAGCCTTCAGCATAGATGAAGTGCACGTCGGTCATGCCCAGAAAGCCCAAGACGCTTTTGAGATAAGGGACTTGCGAGTCATGGGCGGTGTCGCGGTACAGGCCACCCCGTGCCAGCGCCACGTAGACCTTCTTGCCTTTGAGCAGGCCTTCGGGGCCATTGGCGGTGTAGCGAAAGGTCACGCCAGAGCGGGCAATCGCGTCAATCCAGCTCTTGAGCTGCACCGGCACACCAAAGTTGTACATTGGCACGCCCAGCACGATCGTGTCGTGCGCCTGGAGCTCGGCGATAAGCGCGTCGTCCAGCGCCACACGGGCATGCTGATCGGCGCTGCGCTGATCTGCCGGGGTGAACAGCGCGCCCAGAGCGGCTTCGTCCAGAATGGGATGCGGTGTCACGGCCAGATCACGCAGCGTGAGCGTTGCGCCGGGGTTGGCGGCCTGCAGTCGCGCCACAACGGTGTTGGCCACGCGGGTGGAGTTGGCATCCTGGCGACGGGCGCTGGCGTTGATTTGCAAAATGTTCATGGTGATTCCTTGGGTGAAGCGAATGTGGGAAGGCGATGTGTGCACTGTATTAGCTATGAATCGACCTGAGAAGACCTTGAAATGGATATGATTGTTGTCCAAATGGAACAATCAAGCACCCATATCGACCCCAACGACCTGCTGGTGTTCGCCCGCGTGGCCGATCTGGGCAGCTTCAGCAAAGCAGCCGAGCGCCTGGATTTGCCCAAATCGACCGTGTCGCGCCGCATCAGCGCGCTTGAAACCCAGTTGGGCGAGCGCCTGCTGCTGCGCACCACCCGTCGCCAGACGCTGACCGAGTTTGGCCAGCTGCTGCTGGACCATGCGCGACAGGTGGTGATGGAAGTGGACGCGGTGAAGGCGTTGCGCGAGCACCGGCAGGCCTTGCCCAGCGGGCGGCTGCGCGTGTCGATGCCCAGCGACTTTGCCAACCTGCTGCTGGCCGAGTCGCTGGCCGCTTTTGTGACCATGCACCCAGGTATCTCACTGGAGCTGGATTTGTCACCGCGCCGGGTGGATCTGCTGGGTGAAGGCTTCGATGTGGCGGTGCGCATGGGCAACCTTCCCGACGACAACCTGCTGGCCGCGCGCCGCCTGACGGTGTTTTCCAACGGCTTGTGCGCCGCGCCCAGCTACCTGGCCGAGCATGGCGAACCCCAGACGCCGGATGATCTGGCGCAGCACAGCGCGGTGCGCATGCTGGCGGGCAATGGTGAGGCGATGGGCTGGACGTTGATACAGGGCGAAAACCGCTGGCAAGGCGTGCCGCCGGGGCGCGCCACCGCCAATTCACCCGAGCTGCTGATCCGCCTGGCGCGCGCCGGTGTCGGCATTGCCGCCGTACCGGACTACTTTGCATTACCTGATGTGCGCCGGGGTGAGCTGCGACGTGTGTTGCCGGGCTGGTGCCTGCCCAGTGCGACAGCCTGGGCGGTGTTTCCCGGGCGCAAGCTGATGCCTGCCAAGACGCGGGTGTTCATCGACATGCTGCAAACCGCGCTGGCATTGGGCCTGTGAGCTGCGCTTGAACATGCCGTCGCAGGACAACATCACGCCATGGGGCCAGGTTTCGTCGGGGTCTGGACCTGGCGATCCATGTGTGCAGCCTACCAGCGCGCCGCGACCAGCGTCGCGTTGTGAAACAGCGGGTCGCCGTGCAGCGCGGAGCCGCCAATCTCGCCCAGCGACAAGGCACCCGCCACTTGCGCCGCACTGGTCTGCTGCTCAAAAGCCCGCAACTCGTTGCAGGCCGGAGCCAGCCCCATGTGCAGGCGCCGCCCGGCACAGTAAAACAGCAGCAGTTCGCTGCCTGCCGTGTCGCCACCCATGTGGGTCAGCCCGTCAGTCAGCACCTGCAGGGTTTCACGGCTATCCACCATGGGGCTCTGCAGCAGCGTCAGCACCGAGTTGGCAGGCACTTCACCCACGCAAAACAGGGAGCCGTCCTCATGCAGCATCACCGAGATGCGCACCAGCACAGGGTGCTTGCCCCGCACAATGCCAAACGGAAAGTGCACCGCGTGCTGGTAAAAATTCTCCCGCGTGACCTGCACGCCATACTGGGTGAGCACCAACCGCTGATACACCTCAAAAGCAGGCCGCCAGTCAATCTGGGTGATGCGGTTGCCCTCTGTGCTGGTGGCATAAACAGTCTGCTCCGGCGCGTGGTAGCCGTGCTCCAGAATCGCGCCCTGATGATCGGGCAGCAACACCATCAGCACGCCGTTGCTCACCAGGCGCTGACCGTCAAACAGGCAGGGCATGGGAGCAAAGGTTTCGCTGCCTGCATTGGCCCCGGCGTAGTGCACGCAGTTGGCCAGGCGCAGGTACAGCGCATCAAGCAAGCTGCCAATGTGCGGCACTATGGCATCAAACAGCAAAAACAGCGTGGCATCTTGCGGCCCCGTGAGGTGATCGCGCACCTGCTGCTCCATCAGGTCGATCTGTGGCGCCAGGCCATTGGCATCGACTGCCAAATCGGCGTACAGCGCGTAAAAGGGCATCACGTCAAAGCGCAGCAACCACAGCCCGTCGGTCAAAAAAGCCCCGTCCTTGATCAGCGCCGGAAAGATGCCACCCACCAGCGGCACCTGCAGCCGCGCACATTCGGCCTGCAACACGCTGACCTGCTGTTTTTGCGCCTCGGGCAAAAAGGCACAGACACCCATGCGGGGAAAGCAGTCACGCCACAGCGCTAGGGTCTCTGCCAACAACGCGGCATCTGCTGTGGGTAAAAAACACATCCTGGCGAGGTTTGTCATGGCAAGCTCACGGGCGGGTTGTTCGGGTGTCTGGTTTTGCGGCATGCTCCACAGCGCATATCTTACTCAAATGTTGATGTCAGTTCTGCGATACTTGCTATTTATTTAAGAGCTACTAGCGCTTTTACAGATTGGTCTAGAAGCCAAAAGTGCTTGCATGTCGGTCAGCTTGGGACTATGCTTTGACACACCTCAAAGTTGCATCATGATGCCTTCGCGCTCGCCCACAACGGCCCTCCGCAAACAACCTGCGGTGCGGTGGATGCTGTTGATGCTGGCGTTGTTGACCATTGGTTCGGTGATGGCTCTGGCGCAGTGGCGGGACTACGCGAAGGTGGGCGACGCAGAGCGCGAACAGTTGCGCACCCAGACCCGCATTGCCGACGAGTTGCTCTCCGGACAAATCCAGTCGGCAGACGCTGCTTTGCGCACCATGCTCGACAGCATGGAACGCTGGCGTGGGCTCGACGGTTACCTGCCGTTTGCCCATGAGCACCTCAAGCGCGTGGCCAAGATGATGCCCGGTTCGCGCACGTTTGCCGTGTACGACCGGCAGGGCGTGGTCCAGCTGTCCAACCGTCTTGAACTCCTTGGCATGGAGTTTTCCAAGCGTGACTATTTCATCGCCTCAGCCGCTGACAAAAAGGGCACTTTGCTGCATATTCAGCCGCCCTATCAAACGGCGCAGGGTGTCTGGATGATGACCATATCACGCGCCATCGTCCGCCCTGACGGTCAGTTTGGCGGTGTGGTGGCGGCCACGCTCTCGCCTGAATACTTTCAAGCGCGCCTCAAGGACTTGCGATATGTCCCTGACATGCGGGTGACTCTGTTGCACGAATAGGGACAGATCTATGTGGCATCGCCCACCAGTGACACCATGCCACAGACCAAATTGACGGACGACAACAACGTCTTCACCGCCCATTTGCAAGCGGGCCAGCCCGAAACCGAACACGTCGGCACAGGGTTTGCCGGTCACCCACGCATGGCGGTGGCGCGCACCATCGGCCTGCAAGACTTGAGCGCATCGCATGGCTTTGTGGCGGTGGCATCGCGGGACATCGATGCGGTGTATGCCTCCTGGCGTTTCATGACCAGCGTGCTGTTTGGCCTATGGTTGACCGTGGCATCTTTGGCGACTTGGGGCCTGGCCCGCTACCAGAAAAGTGCGGCGCGCCTGCGTGACATAGCCGATAAGGCCGAGCACGACATGCGCTACAGCAATGAACGCTTTGAGCAGTTGGCACAAACTATTCCGTGCGTGCTGTATGACTTTGAAGTGTCGGCCAGCGGCAAGGTCACGGTCACCTACGTCAGCCCCTACATCCAGACGCTGGTGGGCATCACCCCCGAGGCATTTTTGGCAGATTATTCACAATTGACCCGGCGCATCCCTGAAGAAGACCGCGCTGTGTTCTTGGATGCTATCGCCAACGCAATCAGCCACGGCATGGCCTTTGAGTTCGAATTCCGCCTGCAGGCACCCAGCGGGGTCATGCGCTGGGTCAGATCCACAGCCACCGCCGGTGCCTCTGCCAAGGGTGCCGCAGTGACCCACTTCAGCGGCTTTATTTTTGACATTACCGACACCAAAAACCAGCAACTCCAGTTGCGCGACATGGCCTACCAGGACCCGCTGACGCAGGCCGACAACCGCCGCAGCTTCATTGAGAAACTGCTGGCCGAGATCGCTCGCGTGCAGCGCTATGGTGAACAAGCATCTCTGCTGATGGTCGACATCGACTTCTTCAAGCAGGTCAACGACACCTATGGGCACCTGGTGGGCGATGTGGCGCTCAAGCATCTGGTGGCGGTACTGCAAACCGGCTTGCGCGGTCTCGACTCACTGGGCCGGCTCGGTGGCGAGGAATTTGCCGTGCTGCTACCGGACACCGACCTGGAAGCCGCCACGCAACTGGCCGAGCGCCTGCGCCTGGCGGTGCAGGCCAGCCCGGTCATCGAGGCCGGGCAAACCGTGCCATTCACCATCAGCATCGGCGTGGTGGCCATCACCGCCGACACCCCCGACATGAAGACCGTGCTGCACATGGCCGACAAAGCGATGTACCACGCCAAACAGACCGGGCGCAATCGGGTGTGCACCGCAGCAGAAGCACCCGACACCACCTTGCAAAGCGCGCTCGACTGAGCCTACACTGAAAACCGGGCATCAGCCACCCAGCCAGACCAACCATCGGGAGAATCATCATGACCCTACTCAAAGTCTTTTCTGGCCAACCCCTCTGGCAGGCAAGCGCCCTGCTCGCGGCGGCAGTGCTATCGGGTTGCGCGGTGGAACTGGAAAACGCGCAACCCGCGCATGAGATGGCCCAACTCGCCCAAGCACCGGGCTCCGTCTATACCGGCTGGCGCGTGTTTCAGGACCGCTGCGCGTCATGCCACGGCGCGGATGCGCTGGGCACCGCCAAAGCGCCCAACCTGCTGCCGCGGGTGCATGACATGGGCCAGCGCCGCTTTGTCGGCCTGGTGCTCAAACGCTACGACTGGAACCTGCCACCCGACCAGGCAAAAAAGGACGGACCGTCGCTGGACGCACTGGTCGAGCAGATCATGCAACACCAGGGCCCGGTGGTAACCATGCCCGAGTGGCAGGGCGAGCCGCGTGTGACGGCGCACATCACCGATCTGTTTGCCTACCTGTCGGCGCGGGCGCAAGGCACGCAAGGTTTGGGTCGGCCGGTACCTTAGGGTTGAGAGCTTATCAAGCGTATCGATGTGGCAGACCCCGTTGCGACAACAGGGGCCGTGTCAGGAGCCTGCCGGATCGCCCCTACTGCTTGAGAGCGGCTTTCCAATCGCGAAACACATCAATATCCAGACCATCCGGATTGGACAAGTAGTTCGGCTTAAATCCTGCCTTGTCTGTGACACCGTACTGCCAGATGATGGCCTTGGTTTGCCTGTCCAGCACCAGGACCCGATGGCGATAGTCATCGTTCAGAATCACATCCCCATTGGGCAACTCCATCGCGAGGGACGGATGATCGAGCATGCCTTCGCCGTTCTTGACAAAGTATTCCCAGGTGATCTTGTGCGACGTCGGATCAAAAATGACAACGCGTCCAGGCTTGGAAAAGTCTGCAACGATGACCTTACCATCCTTTGTCGGATAGGCATCTGACGGGTATCCCACATGGGGTGCAGCGACCGACCAGATCAATTTGCCGTCACGCGACACCCGCGAGATTATGGATCCGCGTATCTCGGTGATCATCACATCCCCGTTGTCCAGCGGGGTGGACCCATTGGGCAGGTCCAGAAAACGCGGTGGGTCGTGGCGACACTTACCGGGCTGCCCCCACTGCTGGATCACCTTGTTTGTTTTTGAATCAATGAATTGAATGCGGCAGTTGCGAATATCGGCAGTCAGGATGGTTCCGTCAGCCAGCAAGTGCGCATCGTCGGGATAGTTGAAGAGTCCGGGTCCTGAACCGCGCGTATCGGAGGCCCCATACGTCCACTCCAATGCCCGTTTGTCGTAGTCGATGATGTGAATATCGTAGTTGTCTTCCTCATTGACCATCAACTTCTTGCCGTCGGGTGAAAAAAAGACGTCGTCGTTGCCTCGATAGACCTTGAGGTTCGGTGAATCAAATTCCCAGATGACCTGTTTGTTGGGAGCCACCTCAATCAACCGGTTGTTTCTGCGGTCTGCGATCACGATGGGGTAAGGAAGCGGCTTGCCCCAGGAGGCCACCGGCTTTTCCCGGCTCCCTGTGACCGGTGGTATCTCTGGCAGTTTGACGCCACTGGAGACGATCCCCGCGCCAATCATCTCCGGGGTCACTTTGACTGCTTTGCCGGTTTGCCCGGCTTCCTTTTGAGATGTCCCTGAATCACCGCCATAGGCGGCACCACCCAGAACAACCAGAGACATGACAATTACAAGACGCGTGCGCTTCAAAATGAGCATTTCATACCTTTATTCATTTGCCAATTGCAAGGGGAAGAGAATCGGAGCGTAGGGTACTTGATCAACAACTGTTCCCATTGACGCGCATCAAGCAAGCGCTTGAAACTTTTGGTGCCTATTCGAATAGGTTGAGTTTTCCGGAATTATGTAGCAACCGCACAAAGCTTTTCCCCAGCTAAAACCGGACAATCTCCCTCGTAAAACATCGTTTTCAAGGGAGTCAAGATGGCAGAGTCATTGGTCGTATCCGGCCTGGTATCCAAGCGTGCCGAAGTCGCCGGTCAGATCGCCTCGTACAAGACAGAAATCACCCGATTGCAAGATGCATTGTCGCACCTGGACGGCAGTATCAAGTTATTTTCGCCCGAGTACAACCTGCGCACGATCAAAGCCAAGCGCACGAACAAGCGCAATCAGTATTTTGTCAAAGGGGAAGCGCAGCGCATGACGTTGGATGTGATGCGGGAGGCAGGGAAGCCGTTGAATAGCCTTGAGATCACCGCGCAGCTACTGGAGCGCAAAGGCATTGAGGCCACAGCGGCCATTACCGCCCGAATTCAGAAAAATGTGTTCGCCGTGATCCACCGGCTGGAGGCCCGTCACATCGTCCGGCAAATCGACAACGGGGCCGGGGTCATGACTTGGGAAATCGTTTAAGCGGCCAGCCGCTCGGCATTGCGCTTGTTGCCCTGCCAGTATCCACACCAGTCCCTGGATGTCGGCGTGGTAGCGCACTTCTCTGATATGTCATCAAAAATATCCCCGTTGCTCATGCGCCGGGTATCTTCACGGTAAGCCGCTTCGTTGGCATAGTTCGCCAGATAGAGATTGCCGAATTTGTGGCACTGGCCGTACTGCATGCGGCGAAAGCGCGAGAAGTAGGATTCAGCCATGTTGTTTGTCACCCCGGCATCACTGCGGTACTCGATGGAGTGATTCACCCGGCGTGTGTCGAATTTCGCGTGCAGGCCATCGTAGGCTGTGGACTCATCCGCGCAGATCACGGAGCCCTTTTCCACAAAGGCTTCGGCCAGCTTGTTCACATCGGCTTGGTTCTCGGCCTTGATCACGAATGAAATGGTTTTGTTGGCTCCCCGGATCGTGTCGCCAATCACGTTCACCTTCTGACGCATCACGAACACACAGCGTTTGTTGGGCCGTTGGTTTTCCACCAGGCGGCGGTCAACCCGGTCTTCCTTCTTGTTGGCCGGGCGGATATGGCCGTTGACATACGCACCATCCATGTGAATCTCACCGGACAAGGGCAAGGCATCGCGTTGCTCCATCAACGACTCACGGATTTTGTGGGTCAGCACAAAGGCAGTTTTGTACTGCACGTCCAGGTCACGGCCCATTTGCAAGGCTGAAATCCCCTTGACGGCATTGGTGTAGATCGCAATCGCTGCCAGGTACATCTTGAGCGACAGTTTGTGAAAGGCAAAGATGGTGCCGGACGTGACCGAGAACGTGTGCTTGCAGTCCTTGCAGCGCCATTGCTTGCGTGTGGCGATGAAGTAGTGCTCATGGATCGAACCGCACGACGGGCAAGTCACCTCTTTACCGTTACCCCATCGCACTTTCTTGAAAACCTTGAAGGCTTGCTCTTCGTTCATCTCGAAGACACGGCGAACTGACAAGGTGCGGGCTTTGGCTGAAAGTAGGAAATGTTGGGACATATGACCTCAAATACACTATTTAATGTGTTCATTGTACACATAGATTAGTGTGTCAGGTTAAATATAGACGAATTAATTTGTTAAACAACGTAACTATTTAATGCTTATATGGAATACACTTATGTGATAGAATGCGGAAAAGGTGTAATATGACGGCCATGAACTATGACGAATTCAAGCGCCACTTGGGCAAAGCAGGTGTAACGGCCTATGAGTTTGCGGACTTGACCAAAATGAACCGCAACTCAGTGACAAATTGTTCGCAAAAGGGGATGGTGCCGTCTCATTTGGCGGTGATCGTTGCCCTTATGGGTGAAATGGCCGAGAACAAGCTGGACTTTCGGAACATCTTGTCAAAAATCGAAATCAAGGCCAAACGTCCGCGTGGGGGGTCTGCGGCAGGGCGGTTTGGGAGTAGTAAGCAAATAGATTTAGTTATAGGAGATACAAATGGATGATCTACACGGAAGTTATTCAAATGGTGCCGGTGGTAACTCAACCTTGGTTGATCCAGCGGTCTACACGCCGCTGCGAACGGCTCAGTCAATTTCGGGGTTCAGCAAGACGCGAGAGCCAATGGATAACTACCCGACACCAGATATTGCAACGTTGTCGCTTATGGCGCGGGAAGACTTTGCTGGCGTGGTGTGGGAGCCTGCATGTGGGTCTGGGGCCATTGCGCGGCATTTTCCGGGGTGTATTGCATCCGACATTCGTGAAAATAACATTTTTGGTGAGGTTGGTGTGGATTTCCTGAATGAAACCCGTAAGGTCAACCATATCGTGACCAACCCGCCTTATCGACTGGCTCAACAGTTTGTTGAGCACGCTCTAAATTGCGTTGATGGCAAAGTGGCCATGCTTTGCAAGCTTGCTTTTTTGGAGGGGAAGTCAAGGTACTCACTATTCCAACGACATCCAATCAAAACCGTTTACGTGTTCTCCAAGCGGCTCCCGCTCACGAAAGAAGGCGATACCCGCAAGCAAAGCAGCATGATCCCATTTGCCTGGTTTGTGTGGGAAAAAGGTTACACAGGCAAAACATCTGTGGAATGGATTCTTGCTGGCGATGATTCGGAGTCACCATGCTCAGATGTTTGCCAATAGATGTTCGATTGCTAACGCCTGGGCAACTTGAATGTGGCTCATGTGCAATATGCGCAGCACGTTCCAAGTTGAACTACCCATTTGATCGTGATCTAAAAAACTCTGACGAATTGGTTGTTGCTCTCGAAAATCTCATAGAGGCCAATACGCCTTTTAAATGCGAGCGGACAACGGTTCACAAAAATCCGGACGTAGTGGTAGTGAAACACAACGGACGCAAGATTTTGGTTTGTCGGGTCGAGGCCAAAATGTTAGAAGGTTTCGCGTTTATGAAAGCGGAAAGTTTGCTCCCAGACAAACTCAAACCTAAAGAAACCTTGGTCGTCGATTTGCCCAAGTTGATACATTATTTTGAGTGCTTGCAAGTCGATTTGCGTGAACGTGGCCGGAACATTCCTATTTTTCTGGTTTGGAAATTTGACAGGCCATGTGCTGACATTGGCGGGATTACAGTTTTCCAAAATTTAATTGAACTCAAGAAAATTTATGATGCTCGGGGTTTGGCTAGATACTTCGGACGTGCCACGGTAGCGTCAGATATGCGTGATGGTGTCAAGATGGGGATCACTGACAAGTACCATTTTTCCTTGCGTGAGTGTCGTCCTATTGAGGAATTGATACCGGCCATCATGTCAGCGCTTCCCCTATGACCAAACTCTGGCTTGACACGAAATCCAATGGTCTTGGCGGTGACATTTTTGCCGTATCAGTCCATTTCGGTCATGGTGTTTTCTAAAAGCGAGGGCGTAGGGGACTTGTACCTCTCCTTCCCCTCAACATCCAAACCCTCAACCTCCCCGCATTCATGTCACTGGATTGTCTGCATGACACGGTTGCGATTATTGATTTTCAACCTGAAAAAAGCTTTGTGCGGCTGCTACATAATTCCGGAGTTTTCGTGAAGAGTGTGGCGGATGTTCTTGCCGGATACCCTTCAGCCAACATGAGGTCTTGCTTTGAGCGAAGTTGCTCTGTGCCACTGCCTGCCAGGTTTCCCAGTGCACCAGAAACGATTGAACTTTACATATGTTTACCTTGGCTGCGTCTCCAAATTCGCTGCTTTTCAGCGGTTATGGATAACATAAGCGCGGCTTCCTTTAACCAATTTCCTACTGGAGTTCATCATGGGACTTTTAAACCAAATCATTGGCGCTGTCGTGGCAGAAGAAGCTGTCGATAAGCTCGACCCTGAAGCAGGGTTCTTCAAAAAAGGAATGGCTGCGATTGCAGGCTTCGAAGGCGAAAAAGTGATCGAGGAAAAGATCGACGAACACACCGCTGAAAAAGACGATTCGGCTCCAACGACGTGAAGCCTTGATCCAAGCATGTATGCTGTTTTGTTCCCCGATATGTCGTCCACTTTCAGGAGTTTTTCATATGTCTAAGATTTTCTCCGTTGCCTTTGGCAGCTTGTTGGTAACTGGTTTACTGTTCTCTCAACTCGCGAATGCCGCGTCCGACTGCGAGGCCAAAGCACTTAGCAAGGATGGAAAGCCATTGGCAGGAGCTGCCAAGGCAGCGTCCATCAAGAAATGTGAACTCGCTGCCAAAAGTTCATCTGGATGCGATGAAAAGGCAGTGGACAAAAATGGGAAGCCACTGGCCGGCGCCGCTAAAAGCTCTTTCATGAAGAAGTGCGAAGCTGGCGCGATGTAAAAAAAAGGGGGGGGTCCGACACTGCGGCAGGTGTCCATCCCCTGCTACCCGCAGCCATCCAGCCAATCCGATCGAGCTGCTACGAATATAATAGCTATCAGCGTCTGAGTCTAAAGGGCTAGAGGCTCGGACTTGGGGTTTTGCCAAAAAACCTTAAAACTATCCCTCAAACTGCGGGTGCAGCTGCTTGATGCGGCTCATGGCCATGGCGGCAGCCGCCGTGCGGGTTTCGACGCCGAGTTTGGCAAACACCCGCTCCAAGTGTTTTTTGACGGTCATCGGGCTGCTGCCCACAATGTCGCCAATGTCGCGGTTGATCTTGCCCTTGACCACCCAGTACAGCACCTCGGCCTCGCGCGGGGTGAGTTGAAAGCTCAGGGCCATCGCCTCGATGACACTTTGTTCGCTCACCTCCTGCATGATGATGAGCCAGTCGCCGCCGCCCTCAGAGTCGCCAATCTGCTGGTGCAGCCGGAACGTCAGGCGGTTGGACCCCAGCTCGATGCTCAGGCGCGGCGGCTCGCGCTGCGGCTCTTTGGCACCCACATGGCGGCGCAGCCAGGCCAGCACCGGAATCGGCGTGGCGGGTGCGTCGGTGCCGTAGTAGCGCATCAGCAGGTCACGCGCCAGCGGGGTTTGCCACATCAGGTGGCCGTCGCTCACGCGCACGGTGATGCTGGCGTAGCCAAAGGCATCCAGCGCGCTGCGCGCCTGACGTTTTTCGCGCGCGCCTTGGAGGTGCACCGCCATGCGCGCCAGCACCTCCTTGGGTTTGATGGGTTTGGTGACGTAATCGACCCCGCCAGATTCCAGCGCCGCCACCAGGTATTCGGTCTCGGTCAGGCCGGTCATGAAAACGATGGGAATGTGGGCGGTCTGGACATTGGCTTTGAGGCGTTTGGCCACTTCAAAGCCGTCCATGCCGGGCATCATCGCATCGAGCAAGATGATGTCGGGCAGCACTTGCGCGGCGCGTTGCAGGGCCGACTCGCCGTTGGTGGCCACCAGCACGGTGTAGCCGGATTCGTCCAGCGCGTCGTGCAACACCGCCAGGTTGTCGGGCACGTCATCAACGATCAATACCACGTCGCTGTTGGCACGGTCCAAAGTGCGGTCCAGCATCGGCTTGGGGATGACGGCGGTGGGACTAGTTTTCGTTGGCATAACTGCTGAGCTGGGTGATCATGGTCTCAAACTGGAACTGCTTGGCCAACTCGCGCATGGTGGCCACAAAGTGAGCGCAGTGCGGGTTGACCAGCTCAATGTCGTCAAGCTGCTTCAGGATGCCACGGTAGTAGCCCAGCATCAGCAGCTCGCGCAGCGTGTCCAGCTGCGGTTTGGGCGGGTACACCGTCTCCGTCATTGGCTGGACGGTGTCTTCGGAGGGCACCACGGGTGTTTCCAGCCAAGAGAGGTTCAGCCGACGCTCCAGCCAGTCCAGCAAATCAGCGTGGCGCACGGGTTTGAGGATGAAATCTTCACTGGGAATGCCCAGGCCATTGTCCAACCCCCGGTCAAAGGCGTTGGCAGAAACAATAGCAATATATGGCGCGGCGTATGGGCTGTCGGCCAATAACACCTTTAAGCGACGGATGGTTTCCCAGCCGTCAATGCCGTGCATCGCCAGGTCCATGAGGATCACTTCGGGCAAATAACCGGCAGCCAGCAGGTCCAGGCAGTCGTGGCCGCTGGCGGCTGTGCGCATCTCAAACCCCAGCGATTGCAGCAGCTTGACCAGCAGGTCACGGTCGGTTTCTTCGTTATCCACCACCAGAATCTTGCGGCGTGGCCCGGCGTAGCCCCGGCGCGGGCTGCGCACAAAAAAGCGGTTCTGGTGTTTGGAGGCGGGCGAATACACCGTGGCATCGAGCGTGCTGCGCACCTCGGGCAAAAACAGCTTGGCCTTGAAAGTGGAGCCCACGCCGGGCGTGCTGGTCACCGTCATCTGGCCGCCCATCAGGTCGGTGAGCATGCGGGCAATTGTCAGCCCCAGGCCTGCGCCGGGGGCTGTGCTGCCAGCGCCCTGGGCGCGGGTAAAGGGCTCAAAAATGCGTGTCAGCTCGTCTGCGGACAGACCTGGGCCGGTGTCTTCCACCTCCACCACTGCCATTTCGCGCGCGTAATTGATTCGCAGGGTCACATGGCCATGCGTGGTGAACTTGATGGCGTTGCCCACCAGATTGATCAGGATCTGGCGCACACGCTTTTCGTCAGCGCGCACCACGGAGGGCAGGCTGCCTTCAATCTCGCAGTGAAAATCCAGTCCCTTGGCCTGCGCGTCCAGCTCAAACAGGCTGGCAATGTCGTGTACAAAGTCTGCAAACGGCATGGGTTTGACGTTGAGCGTGAGGCGACCCGCCTCAATGTGGGCGATGTCCAGCGTGCCTTCGATCAGGGACAGCAAATGTTCGCCGCCACGTTTGATCACGCTTACCGCCTGCTTGCGATGCGGCGGAATGCCCGCATCGTCGCCCATGAGCTGGGCGTAACCCAGAATGCTGTTGAGTGGCGTGCGCAGCTCGTGGCTGATGGCGCTGATGTAGCGGCTTTTGGCCTGGTTGGCCTGATCCGCGGCCGCGCGGGCTTGCTCGGCCACCTGTTTGGCGTGCTGCAGGGCTTCATCGGTCTGACGGTGCAGGTCAATCTCGCGCATCAGCAAATGGGTCTGGCGATTGGATTCTTCCTGCGCCACCTGGCGGCTCTTGTGCGCCAGCACCACCCACCAGGCGACCAACCCGGCAACAAACAGTAGCGCCAGGTAGGCCTTGAGGAAACCCGCACGCAGCGCGCCATAGGCCGCGCCCATCACCGCCGTGTCATTGCCCGCCAGCGACAAGGTCTGCGACTCCTGCCGATACAGCAAGCCAAATATGCCCGCCAAAAGTGGCGCGATCACCAGCATCATCATCAGGAAACTGCCCAGCCCACGGTCCAGATACACCCAGGCGCGCTGCGGCAAGAGCCAGCGCAGGGCAGCTGCCCACTGGCTGGCCAGACTGGCGTGGGGTTTGCACAAGTCGCCACAGCGGGCATCCAGCGTGCAGCACAGCGAGCAGATCGGCCCTTGGTAGGCCGGGCAATGCGCCATGTCCGGCCCCTCGTATTCACGTTCGCAGATCACGCAGGTCGTGACCTGATAGCGCTGGTAGCGGCCTGCTTCTGCCGGGTTTTGCTTAGCCGCCCGCACACTGGCAGGCTGCCCGAATGGTGCGCCGCTACGCGCCAAGTAATACTTGCCGCCCGTCGCCCAAGCTATCAAAGGTGAAGCAATCAGCGCTGTCCCCAAGGCGATCAGCGCCGAAAAGGCCTGTGCCATCGGGCCACACAAACCCAGATACGCGGTGACCGACAGCAGCGATGCCAGCGCCATCGCCCCCACGCCCACCGGGTTGATGTCATACAAATGCGCGCGTTTGAACTCGATGCCCGGCGGGCTCAGACCCAGCGGCTTGTTGATGACCAGGTCCGCCACCACCGCCATCATCCAGGCAATCGCGATGTTGGAATACAGCCCCAGCACATCACCTAAAGCGGCAAACACGTTCATTTCCATCAGCATAAAGGCAATCAGGGTGTTGAACACCACCCACACCACCCGCCCCGGGTGGCTGTGCGTCAGGCGCGAGAAAAAGTTGCTCCAGGCCAGCGACCCGGCATAGGCGTTGGTGACATTGATCTTGAGCTGCGACAACACCACAAACGTGGCCGTGGCCGCCACCGCCCAGCCGTAGTGGGGGAACACGTATTCATACGCGGCCAGGTACATCTGATTGGGGTCCACCGCACGGTCGGTGGGCACGGCGTTGCGGATGGCCAAGTAGGCCAGCAGCGCGCCGCCCAGCATTTTGAGCACCCCCAACACCACCCAACCCGGCCCGCCAGCCAGCACCGCCAGCCACCAGCGCACCGCGTTGGCTTTGGTACGCGCGGGCATGAAGCGCAGGTAGTCGGCCTGCTCGCCCATTTGCGTCATCAGCGCCACACCTACCGTCAAAGCCGCACCAAACAAAGGCAGACTGAAGCCTTCAGACACGCTTTTGTCACCAAGATAGTGCACAACCCCGGCAAAAGCCGTGGGCTCGCGCATCAACACCACCACAAAAGGCACCACCAGCATCACCAACCACAGCGGTTGCGTCCAGACCTGCAGACGGCTGATGGTGGAGACACCATGTGTCACCAGCGGAATCACCGCCAGCGCGCAAATCAAATACCCCCATCGCGGCGGTATGCCCAGCACCAGTTCCAGCGCGTAGGCCATCACCGCGGCTTCGAGCGCAAAAAAGATGAAGGTGAACGTGGCGTAGATCAGCGAGGTGATGGTCGAGCCGATGTAGCCAAATCCTGCGCCGCGCGTGAGCAAATCCATGTCCACGCCATAACGGGCGGCGTACACGCTGATGGGCAGCCCGGCCAGAAAGATGATTAGCCCGGTGGCCAGAATGGCCCACAGCGCGTTGACAAAACCATACTGCACCAGCAGCGTGGCACCCACCGCCTCCAGTATCAAAAACGCAGCAGCTCCCCCAAGCGCTGTCTGGGCTACCTGCCATTCTGACCACTTGCGAAAGCGCTGCGGCGTGAAGCGCAGGGCGTAGTCTTCCATGGTCTCGCTGGCCACCCAGCCGTTGTAATCCCGGCGCACCAAGGTGATGCGCTGGGGGGCTTTGGGCTCGGAAACAGGGTCAGCCGTGGAATGAAGAGCGTCGGTAGTCACCCGCTGGGACCCGCAGCTTTCATGCCACGACAGCTACATCGTCTAGCGCGGTGGGTAGTTTGGGCGGCTGCCGATTTCTGGTACCCCAGTATGAGGAAGCTGCCCAGACTGCCCGCCGCGCGGGTCAAGTCCAGTGAATTGCGATACGCCACGGGCACAGGTTTTGCATAATGTCAGACATGGAACTCACCCCCCGCGAAAAAGACAAACTCCTGCTGTTCACCGCCGCCCTGCTGGCGGAACGCCGCAAGGCCCGTGGCCTCAAACTGAACTACCCCGAAGCCATGGCGCTGATCAGTGCCACAGTGATGGAAGGCGCGCGTGACGGCAAAACCGTCGCCCAGCTCATGAGCGAGGGCCGCAGCGTGTTGACCCGCGCCGACGTGATGGATGGCATTGCCGACATGATTCCCGACATCCAGGTCGAAGCCACCTTCCCTGACGGCACCAAACTCGTCACCGTGCATCAGCCGATCGTGTAAAACACGGTCAAACGACCTGACCGCCAGCCCCCAACATTCAGCCACCTCGCATTTTCAGGAGACCCTTGCCATGCTTTCCAAACCCCTCAAAGCTCTTGTTTTAATAGCTGGTAGCGCTTTATCCACCTGGGTCTCAGCCCATACGGGTGTGGATGGTCACAGTCATCCGAGTTTCATGACCGGTTTTTTCCACCCGCTGACGGGAATGGATCACCTGGCTGCCATGCTGGCGGTCGGCGTGTGGAGCGCACTGGCCGCGCGGCGAGCCGGGGCTGAATTGCTGTGGGGCCCGCTGGGTTTTGCCAGCATGCTGCTGGTGGGCGCGCTGCTGGGCCTGCAAGGATTTGCGCCGCCAGCGGTGGAACCGATGATTGCCGTCTCGTTGCTGGTGATCGGATTGCTGATGGTGTTGCGCCAAAGACTCCCGGGGCTGGCCGCAGCGGCCCTGGTGGGTGCATTTGCCCTGTTTCACGGTGTGGCGCATGGCCTGGAACTGGCCGGCAACCCCAGCGCCTGGCAAACCCTGGTCGGCATGCTGAGCGCCACAGTGCTGCTGCACATCTCCGGCCTGGCGATCGGCTGGGCCTTGCGCAGTGCCAATGTCTGGTGGGCGCGCGCAGCAGGTGCTGGCGTGGCGGTGTTTGGCAGTGCCCTGCTGCTGCAATTGGCGTGAGCCACGCATGAGCATGATTCCCGGCGAAATCATCACCGACGACGGTGAACACACCCTGAACGCGGGCCGACGCACGCTCACCGTGGTGGTGACCAATGCATCCGAGCGGCCGATTCAGGTCGGCTCACACTACCACTTTGCCGAGACCAATGGTGCGCTCAGTTTTGACCGAGCGGCTGCACAGGGCATGCGTCTGAACATTGCCTCTGGCCTGGCGGTGCGGTTCGAACCGGGCCAGCAGCGCACGGTGGAGCTGGTGGATTTGGCCGGTGAGCGCATCGTGTATGGCTTTCGCGGCCTGACGCAAGGTGCCCTGTGATGCTCCTGCGGTTTTCGGTTCTCAACAAGTCAGCGCCTCCCGCCGCGAGGCTTGGGGTAGTGTGATGCAGTGAGGTCAAGGAGGAGGCCGAAGGCCGGGGGACACGAACGGAATCACTCTCCCCCAAGCCTCGCGGCCACCCAGCAGCTGCGCCCAAACCCACCTTCATACGCATTTTTGAAAGAGCAACTATGGCCACAATTGGACGACGCGCCTACGCCGAGATTTTTGGCCCAACCACCGGTGACCGGGTTCGCCTGGCCGACACCGGCCTGATCATCGAGGTCGAGAAAGATTACACGCTGACGGCGGGCAGCTACGGTGAAGAGGTGAAGTTTGGCGGCGGAAAAACCATCCGCGACGGCATGGCGCAATCACAACGCACGCGTCTTGAGGGCGCCGTCGACACGGTGATGACCAACGCGCTGATCCTGGACCACTGGGGCATCGTCAAAGCCGACATTGGCTTGAAAGGCGGGCGCATCGTTGCCATCGGCAAGGCCGGCAACCCGGACACCCAGCCCGGCGTGGACATCATCATCGGCCCGGGCACCGAAGTCATCAGCTGCGAGGGCAATATCGTCACCGCTGGCGGCATCGACAGCCACATCCACTTCATCTGCCCGCAGCAGATCGAGGAAGCGCTGGCCTCTGGCGTCACCACCATGCTGGGCGGCGGCACCGGCCCGGCCACCGGCACCTTTGCCACCACCTGCACGCCCGGGCCGTGGAATATTGAACGCATGCTGCAGGCCGCCGATGCCTTCCCGATGAACCTGGGTTTTCTGGGCAAAGGCAATGCCAGCCTGCCCGCTGCGTTACATGAACAGGTCAACGCAGGCGTGATCGGCTTGAAGCTGCACGAAGACTGGGGCACCACGCCCGCGGCCATCAGCAACTGCCTGGATGTGGCGGATGAGGCCGATGTGCAGGTCGCCATCCACTCCGACACCTTGAACGAATCCGGCTTTGTCGAAAACACCATTGCCGCCACCAAGGGCCGGGGCCTGTGTGCCTTCCACACCGAAGGCGCAGGCGGTGGGCATGCGCCCGACATCTTGCGCGTGGTGGGTGAGGCGAACTTCTTGCCCAGCTCGACCAACCCGACCATGCCCTACACGGTGAACACGCTAGACGAACACGTGGACATGCTGATGGTGTGCCACCATTTGGATGCCGGCATTGCCGAGGATCTGGCCTTTGCCGAAAGCCGCATCCGCAAGGAAACCATTGCTGCCGAAGACGTGTTGCACGACCTAGGCGCCATTTCGATGATGAGCAGCGACAGCCAGGCCATGGGCCGCGTCGGTGAGGTCATCATCCGCACCTGGCAGACGGCGCACAAGATGAAGGCGCAGCGCGGCTGGCTGGCCCCGCCGCTGGTGCTGGGCGAAGACCGACCGGAAGGCGGCCTGGTTGAATATGACCAGCGCAACGACAACTTCCGCGCCAAGCGTTACATCGCCAAAACCACCATCAACCCGGCTATTGCCCACGGCATCAGCCATGAGGTGGGCAGCATCGAAGTCGGCAAATGGGCCGATCTGGTGGTCTGGAAACCAGCTTTTTTTGGCGTCAAACCGACGCTGATCCTCAAAGGTGGCTTCATCGCGATGGCCGCCATGGGCGACCCGAATGCCAGCATCCCGACACCGCAGCCGGTGCATTACCGGCCCATGTTTGGTGCGTTTGGCGGCGCGCTGGCGCGTGGCTCACTCACCTTTGTGTCACAGGCGGGCTTAGACGCGGGCATAAAGGATCGCTTCGGCCTGCAAAAGACCTTGAGCACGGTGAAGAACATCCGTGGCGTGCGAAAACAGCACATGGTGCACAACCACTACCTGCCCACCATGGAAATCGACGCCCAGACCTACAGCGTGCGCGCCGATGGGCAGTTGCTCACCTGCGAGCCCGCTGTGAGCTTGCCGATGGCGCAGCGCTACTTTTTGTTTTGAACCCAGGCCAAGTTGCCATGGACATCCGCATCGACAATTTGCAAGGCAGAGCGATCCAGGCTTTATTGCAAACACATCTGAACGCCATGTATGAACACTCGCCACCTGAACGTGTGCATTCGCTCGACCATGAAGCCCTGCGCCACCCGTCCATCACTTTCTGGACCGCCTGGGAAGCCGGTGAACTGATGGGCTGCGGCGCGCTCAATCAACATAGCCCCGAACACGCCGAACTCAAATCCATGCGCACCGCCAGACCTCAGGTGCGTAAGGGTGTAGCACGCGTGATTCTGCGGCACATTGAGTCTGCTGCAAGGGACAAAGGCATCAAACGCATCAGCTTGGAAACCGGCCCTCACGCACCCTTTGTGGCAGCCCAAAAGCTCTATACCAGCGAAGGGTTTGTCGATTGTGGCCCCTTTGCCAACGACGTGCTGGACCCAGCCTTGTCCAACGTGGTGTGAGCCTGAAGGCGGTACGTATTTCCACCCAAAAATGAGCCTGAGCGCGGCTTTCAGACGCTGAACTGGTTGCTTGATCATCCAAGGATGGTGATCAATATGGATGAGGCAAAGCTGCGT
>CAIVHU010000139.1 GCA_903905735.1 uncultured beta proteobacterium | reverse complement strand
ATAACTTTCGACCCATGATTCAGACTATGAATCAATTTTTCCGGTGACATCGGCAGACCCATGCTTAATCCCGGTTGCACCTGGCAATGTTTATGCCGCCCGCAGGCTACCCGTCGTGAACACACGCAACCAGCCTGCTCTGGCCCGCCAACCTCACCGTCTACCTGAACGACAGCAACGGAGCGCCAGCAATTTCTGTGCTGCAGCGTAACCAGACCGCCACGTTGGGCAGCTTTCGGGCAGCCCAGTTCAATTCAAGTCAGAACCCGTTGATCGTGCAGTGCTGCCTCAGGGCAACCTTTTCCAAAGTTATTTACGCGGTCGTGTTGACGTTATTGCCCATCGTCTCCGTTGGCTTGGAAACGTGTTGCTGTGGTGTCGCCGTAGGTTTTGCGGTGGCTTTGGTGCCGTCGTTGTCGCCATCAGCGTCAACGACGGGCGCCTTTGGAGTTTGCTGAGTGGCAAAGGTTGGAGCAATGTTGGAAAGGTTGGACATGCGTGGCTCCTGAAGTGTTGGTTGCTCTTTATCGACGTATGACGAAGACTCTTGAGTTTGTTACAGGTCAGGACGAAAGAGGAGAGGGAACAAATCACCCAAAACGGCTAAAACCCGAGGGAAGCCAGCAAATCATCCACATCATTTTGTTTGAGGGCGTTGTCCAGGGTTTGGGGACCATCAAGTTTGTGGGTGTCGACCGTGGCGGGCACTGGTTGCGATTTGTTCTCGGACACTTCCGGTGCACTGTCAATCAGCAGGTTAACCAACTGCAATTCCGTGCGGTTGATGATGTCGATGACCTTCTTGATTACCTGGCCCGACAAGTCCTGAAAATCCTGCGCCATCATGATGTCACCCAGAACCTCACCTTGCCCCTTGGAGAAGGTGCCCGTTTTCTCGACAAACTTGCTGCAGACGACCAACAGGCCACGAGCTTTTTGTAGGCTCAAGTCTTCTGCGCTGGCAAACTTGGCCAGTGAAGCACTCAATTCAGAAGCCCGGTGGGTGAGGTCGTCGCATTCGGGTTTGGCAGATTCCACCAAGGTCAGAACCTTGTTGGCCGCGTCCTCGGTCATCTGACCAACGTAGGCCAGGCGATCCCTTGCTTGCGGGATTTCCTCCACGATGTCCTGCAAATGGTTATCACCCAATACGGTGAGTGCCTCATGCATTTCACGGGTGATCGAACCCAGTCTGGCGTAGGCCTCTTCTTTGCTGATCGGGGAAGGCATTGGCGTGAACTCACCTGTTGATGTCAGGGTAAGTATTACACCTCAGCCCGAAAAGGCCCCAACTGCGTTTGATCAACTGAAAGTAAAACTGTGCGGACTTGGCGTGATGTTCGCCATGAGAGTGACGCCGAAATGGGTGAAAATCCCGCTTTGACCTGTGGACAGTCTGTTGTGAAAGTCTCTGATGGCCTCTGAGCTTCGTTTTTTGATCGTGGACGATTTTTCGACCATGCGTCGCATCATCCGCAATCTGCTCAAGGAAAGCGGCTTTGCCAATGCCGAGGAGGCTGAAGACGGTGCCGTGGCATTACGCATGCTCCAAAACGGCCACTTTGATTTCGTGGTCAGTGACATCAACATGCCCAATATGAACGGGTTTCAGTTGCTGGCGGAGATCAAAAAGGACGACAGGCTCAAACGCTTGCCGTTTCTATTGGTGACTGCAGAAGCCAGAAAAGAGGACATCGTTCTGGCGGCCCAGCAGGGGGCATCAGGTTACATCGTCAAACCCTTTACCAAAGCGACTCTTGAGGACAAGGTGCTCAACATTCTCAAGAGAATGGGGTTGTGACAGGCGACGTTGTTGAGTTCGAAATTCGGCCACGATCGCGGCGAACGGTGTTGTCGCAGACATCGTTTGGACGAAAAATCATTCCTTCACGTGAAAGTCCGTGCGCTCTGGTGGTGTGGCTTGCTTTCAAGAATTCAGGCGCATCGGTTCGTCATCAAGGCAATTGTCCTGTTCAAGACCAGACGTAGGCGCTGAGTGCGGCATCAAACGCATTCAACGCCAGTTCCAGGTCGGCTGCTGCCGCGTGGCAGGTTGGCGGGGTCGCATTTTTTTCCAGATGGCGCGCCGCGGCGATACTTCTTTCTGCCCCAAAGACGCCCAACATCCCAATCAGCGAATGGGTGCTTTGACGCAGTGTGACGGCGTCATCACGTGCCAGGGACTCCCGAATACGCTGACGCTGCTCTGGTGCATCGTTCCTGTAATGAGCGACCAACTCGTCAAAGAGTTCGCGGTCATCACCCACCGTCTCGCGCAATTGTGAGAAATCGGCGACGCTGAGTTCATTGTCTATGGTCAGGTCAGGGACATTGTTGGGCGGTTGGACCATGGGCAGCAGCTTGTCCAATTCGAGCCATAGTGCGTCCACGTTGATGGGTTTGGACAAATAGCTGTCCATGCCGTGGTTCAGGCAGGCTTCGCGGGTGCCTTGCCCAGCGTGAGCGGTCATGGCGAGGATGGGTGTATGACCACCATGCCTGGATTCAAGTGCACGAATCTGCTGGGTGGCCTCAAAGCCGTTCATTTCAGGCATATCCACATCCATCAGTACGGCATCAAAGGCCTTGGATTGCCACATCTCCAGCGCTTCACGCCCGTTGTTGGCGATGCCCACAGTGTGTCCTCGCCGCTCCAGCAATATGCTCGCCAGGCGTTGGTTGACAGCGTTGTCTTCCACCAGCAACAGGCTGAGATGCCGGTGTATAGACTGGAGCAGCGCAAGGTTTTCCTGACCAGTGTTGGGCGCACTCAGGGGCGCATTGGCGGTCGGTTGAGGCTCGCCAAGCGCAGTCATGATCGCATCGAATAGATCGGACTGCGTCACAGGTTTGTTCATGGTGGCCGCAAGACCGAGGTCTTTGAAGCGCTCGGCATCGCCGCTTTGGTCTTGCGAAGTCACCATCATGATGGCAGCCGTAGCGGGATGGTTTTGGGCGATCCGGCGCGCCAACTCAAAACCGTTCATGCCAGGCATCTGTCCATCCAGCACCGCCAGGGGGTATGGCTTGCCGAGCGCTTGCGCTCGCTCAAGTTCCACCAATGCCGCGTCACCGTCGGCCACCGCCGTGGGTTGCATCAGCCAGTTGCGAAACATGTCCAGCACCAGACGTCGGTTGCTCTCGTTGTCGTCCACGATCAGTACAGGCATGTCGGCAAGACTGCCAGTTTGCTGGTAGCTGGCCAATGCACCGTCGTTGTGGACGGGCATATCCAGCCTGAAATAAAAGCGACTACCCACCCCGAGCGCGCTTTCCAGCTGAATTTGACCTCCCATCAGCGCGACAAGTTGAGCCGAGATCGTCAGGCCCAGGCCTGTTCCGCCGTATTGACGTGTCGTGCTGGTGTCTGCCTGGGAAAACGAATCGAAGATGGCCTTGAATTTCTCTTCAGCGATGCCAATGCCGGCGTCACGCACGGAGACAAGCAGACGCGCCTGACCGCTCGGGGCGCCACTTTCGCGCTGAACTGACACCTCAATTTCGCCATGTTCGGTAAATTTGATGGCGTTACCGACAAGGTTGACGATGACCTGGCGCAAACGCGCTGGGTCACCCTGCACTCGGTCTGGTACGTCGGGTGCCACATGTAACAGTAGCTCCAGGTTTTTTTGATGCGCCCGCGTGGCCAGCGCCCGAATCGTCTCACGCAGCGTGGATTTCAGCGAAAATTCGACCACTTCAACGCGCATCTTGCCGGACTCGATCTTCGAAAAGTCCAGGATGTCGTTGATGATGCTCATCAGCGCATCGGCAGACGATTTGACCAAGCTCATGTACTCGCGCTGCTCATCGGTGAGCGGGGTATCCAAGGCCAGATTGGTCATGCCAATGATGCCGTTCATGGGAGTGCGGATTTCGTGGCTCATATTAGCCAGAAAGTCGCTTTTTGCGCGGTTGGCTTGTTCGGCTTGATCACGCGCACTGGTGAGATCCTTTACCCTCTCTTGCACGGCTCGTGACATGGCGTTAAACGCTGCACCGAGTTGCCCCAAATCGTCATCACCCTCAATGACGGGAGATGGACTCAGATTGCCTGCGGTCACTTCACGACTGGCACGGGTAAGCTCAGTGAGGTGGCGCGTCATCCAAATGACCAAGGCAGTTAGCACCACAAATGAGAGCAAAAGTTCCCCAAGTGCAATGATCACGCCTTGTGTCAACAGCGCACGTCTAGCCACCAGAATGTGTGACAAATCCAGGCCAAAGTGAAGCTGCCCCAGCGTCTGCCCGTACATCATGATCGGCTTTTGAACGTGGTAGACCGACTTTCCCAATTCACGAGCCAGCGCAAAATTCTTATCTGCCACGGGCAATGGCTGGCCCTTCGGCCAACCACCACTGGCGGCCTGCGTACCTTGTGAATCCACCACCACAAGATACTGAACGCCTTTTTGACTCAGGCTCTCATCGACCACCGATTGCACGGTGGCGTAATCGCGCTGCATCAGTGGCGCGACAGTGGCTGCGATCAGAATCGGCGTGATTTGCTTGGCGTGTTGCTCAACCTGTTCTACCATGAAATCGCGCATCAAGCGCAGACTGTTGGTCACCAGCAGGGTCAACATCACCGCCTCGACCAGTATGGCCACCAGCAGCAAGCGGCCTCGAACGGAGCGAAATGGCAGTTTCACGGCAAATTCGGCGAACTAGGAGAACTATTTCAGGGCTTGCCGAACTTCCGCGGCGTAGGGGTCCATGGCTTCGAGCTCCTTGGGTTTAAGCATGCGATAGCCTTCGAGCTTATATTTCTGAAAATAGGCTTTGCCTTCTGCACTTGCGGCAAACTCGGCCAGAGCAGCATCTATCTTTTCCTTGTTGGCAGCCTGCCTCTGGTTGAGCATGTAGACCCGACCAGCCAATGGGTCACTGATAACCAGAAAACGCATTTTTGACTGCACGTCACGTGACAAGCTTTGGTAATTGGCCAGGGAGGTAAAACCTGCAGCAGCATCGCCTGCCAGAATCAGGCGCGCCACACTGTCTGAGGCGCTCACATAGCGCACTGGGGTGGTGACACCGTTTTGTTTTAACCAATGCTGGCCCCACAGCGTTACCAGGGAACTCGGCGACAAGCCCAATACCGGCTTACCTTTGAGATCTTTGGCACTTTTAACCGGGCTGTCCTCCGGCACCAGCGCCACCGCCCGAAAGTCGGCGCTATAAGTCAGAAGTGGAATGTAGCCGGCATCAGTTTGAGCCAGGCGGGCCTGATGACCGGTGGTGACGGCGATGTCGTACTCCTGCTGCAGCATACGGCGAGCAAACTCCGTGAAGTCGGACGCAGTGACCACTTCCACGTGTACCCCCAAAGTTTTTTCAAGTTGGACGCGCAGTGGTTGGTACATCTCCAAAATTATTCGGGCACTGGTGTGCGGCGCGACACCAAGAAAAAATGTTGGTGCCGTTTGTGCATGCACCAAACTGGAAAACAACAAGCTAACAAAGAGGAAATACCGACGTAGATGCAAGGTGTTGAGCATGGTGAAAATGTTATTGAACATCCAGTGTTGAAGTTGAAGGGTATCAGTTGTCACTGATGGCATGGGCGTCGTCAGCAAATCTGGTCCTGATCTCCAGAATGGTGTCGAATTCGAACAAAAAGGCCTCGACGCAAGTGGGATCAAAATGCAAACCGGAGCTCTCTTTGATCAACTGCACCGTTCGCTCTACGGTCCAGGCTTTCTTGTAGGGCCGCTCAGACGTAAGCGCATCAAACACATCTGCAACCGCAACGATGCGTCCAAACAAAGGTATGGCATGTCCCGCAAGGCCTCTGGGGTAGCCACTGCCATCAAATTTTTCATGGTGCGTCCAAGCAATTTCCGCAGCCGTCAAAAGCCGCGACGAGCGACTTTTGGCCAAAATTTGGTAGCCAATGGTCGTATGCTGCTTCATGATGGTAAATTCTTCCGGCGTGAGCCTGCCAGGTTTCAGAAGAATGGCATCCGGAGTACCCACCTTTCCGATGTCATGCATTGGTGCAGCTTCAAGCAGCAGATCTTGTTGATCCTGTGCCAGACCCATGACACGCGCGATGTGTTTTGAAAAATGCGCCATTCGAACGATATGGGCGCCAGTTTCTGGATCACGATGCTCGGCTGCCTTGGCCAGGCAGAAAATCGTTTCATGTTCTTGTTCGACGATTTTTGCTGTCGCCAGACGCACTTCTTCAGCCAACCAGGCCGCCCTATCACTGAGTTTTTTGAGGCTTTGCCGCAAAGCCAACATATTCTTGGCGCGAGCCAGAAACTCGATGTTGTTGATGGGTTTGTTCAAGAAATCCGTGACACCCTTTTGCAGGGCCAGGTGGCGCACCTCGGCTTCGAGGTTGGCAGTGACCATGAGCACCGGACTATCTGCGTAGACCATCCGGAATTTTTCTACTAAGTCGATACCATTGAGCTGCGGCATCATAAAGTCGACGATGAGCAAATCGGGATCGTTTTTGAGGCACCAGTCCAACCCGACTATCGGATCGACAAATCCGATGGCATCGCAGTCTGGCAATTTGCGAACCAGAAACTGCAACAAAGAGACGTTGATCTGAACGTCATCAATGATGACTACTTTCATGAAACTTCTCGTTCTTTTGTTGGTGTAAGGTCTGACAAATTCGCTGCTATTGCAAGACTTAACTTGTAGCTGATATAAGCTGCCTGAAACTGCAACCGGAGTGCGTTCGGTGACATCTTTTGCCTCAGTCTTTGATCCAGTTTCGCAGGCAGGCGGCAAGTTGCTCGCGATTGAAGGGTTTGGTGAGGAAATCATTCATTCCCGCTTTCAGACACTCATTTTGGTCGGACTGCATGGCGTTGGCGGTCAATGCCACGATAGGGCTGTGCTGGTTTACACCGCCGCCATCTCGAATACGACGGGTGGCTTCCAGGCCATCCATTTCCGGCATCTGCACATCCATCAAAATCAGCGCATACCGTTGCTTGCTTGCCGCGGCGACGCCTTCAAGACCATTTTCGGCGACGTCAACGTTGTAGCCCATTCGTTGTAGCAGCACGGACGCGAGCTTCTGATTGATTTTGTTATCTTCCACCAGCAAGATAGAGCCCGCGCGAGAGGTGACAGGGCTGACCGATGGCAGTGCGTCCTCCTTGGGTCGCTGAAACGCTGCCAGAAGCGGAAGTTCAAACCAGAACAGGCTGCCAACGGGTCTTCCATCGGCAATGCCGATGTGCCCATGCATACCCTCTACCAACCGTTTACAGATCACCAGACCTAAGCCAGTGCCCCCATATTTGCGTGAGGTGGAAGCATCGACTTGGCTGAAATTGGTAAAGAGTCTGCTGCGTGACCCTGGCGCAACGCCAATGCCGGTATCACTGACTTCAAAGCGGAGTCCTGTTGCCAGCCGGGCGACACTGATGCGAACTTCTCCATGTTCGGTGAATTTGACAGCATTGCCTGCAAGATTGAGCAGAATCTGACGAATACGCAGGCTGTCTCCCAGAAAGTCACCCTCGGCATCTTGCTTAATGTCAACGTCAAGGCCGATACCTTTCTCGCGCGCCCGACCTTTCAGGACCGAGTAGACGGCGTCGGTCAACTCACTGACAGAAAAAGCGTGTTGCTCATACTCCATGTGTCCTGCTTCGATTTTGGACAGATCGAGAATGTCATTGATGATGGCCAGCAGTGATTCACCGGAATTGGCGATGTCGCGTGCATAGCCCTTTTGCTCTGGATTGAGCGCTGTCTCCATGAGCAATCCGGTCATGCCGATCACACCATTCATGGGTGTGCGAATTTCGTGCGACATGTTGGCCAGAAACTGGGACTTGGCGACGTTGGCAGCCATGGCGGCCTGTGTGGCCAGTTCGAGTTCGGCCTGCATTTTCTTTAAATCATGGATGTCCCTGGCGTTGATCAGCACAAGAAAATCACCTGTCACTGGATCGGGTACCAACTGGGCATCCATACCAAACCATCGGGGACCGTTGGAAGTCGTCAGTTGGGTTTCGCTGCTGTAGGTTTTGCCTTCACCAAGCATTTCACGAACGCTCTGCGCGACCGTTTGATCAGTGAACATCGTCAGGAAATCGTCATGAATGGCCGTGGAATCGGTGGGCCCGAAGGCGCGCACGGCGGCAGGGTTGCGCATCACAGCGTTGCCTCTGAGTCCAAACAGCGCGATCAGCACCGACGTGTTGTGGATCGCCTCGACACCTCGCAATGTGGCGGGATCGAGGTCCAATGTGGTCGAATGGGCTTCATACAGGATGGCCACCCGCCCGTCGGGAAGTTGAATGCCAATGCTGTGGGCGTTGAAGGTCACGGGCTGACCCTTGGGGTAAACCGTCCATTGGGCTCGGGCAGTACGGCCAGCCGCATGCTCGGCCATCACCACCTGATTGCGCGTGATCGTGGCTGGCGACAAGTCGGCAAAGTCTCTGGCCAGGAATTCATCGAGCGAGTCGGCCTTCCAAAACGCCACCCCTGCCGGATTGGCCCAAAGCATGCGTTGGCGCAGCATGTCAAAAACCCACATGGGTGTATCCGACCACTGGAATGCCTCAAGGGCACCGAAAGTCAGAAGTGCGGCCATGACGGTGGGACTCTCATTCGGCGAATGACCGCTGCTTGTTCACCCGGCCAACGCCGCTTCAGTGGCTGCGAGCACGGCAGAAACCGATGGGCGCGTCTTGACTGCATCAAACCAGGAGGCTAGGCGCGGCATGGCCTCTCGAGTCACCGGTTTCCCATGCGCACTTGAGAGCATGCCAATATAGAGGTAGGACACGGCATAAGAGGCATCGGCCAGGGTGAATTGACTGCCCAGAAAATACGGTGATGGATCGATCTGCGCCTCCAGCATGGTGATCAGTTCGTGCAGTCGATCAACTTCGACCTCAAAGCCTGGTTGGCCAGCGCGGCCATCAGACAGTGCGAAGTACAAGGTGCTGAGTTGAGGGCCCAAGTAGAGGTCATGAAAGCGAGACAACCAGCGACTTCGAGCGCGCGCCTCTGTGACGGCTGGAAGCATCGCCGGACTGGGATAACGCTCTTCCAGATATTCCGCGATTACTTCTGACTCGCCAATGCCAAAGTCACCATCCTGCAAAAACGGGACCTTCCCCAGGGGGTTCATGGCCAGAAATTCCGGTGATTTCAGATAGGCCCAGGTCAATGGCGGCGCTTCGAAGGTCAAGCCCTTTTCAAGCAGAACGATATGTGCTTTGGCGCTGTAATGGCTGACTGGAAATTGGTATAGCTTCATAAATCTTTGAATTGGTATATTTTTTAAGATGATCTCAGTGTTGCCAGCTTGCAGGTATTGTGGCATCCCTCATTCAAAGGGCATCAGTTCATGCCTGACGAAAACCTCCGTCACCTATGCACGTTGCACTTGTTTCTCGATGACGGGCTTGCCAATCTCGTTGACTGTGTGAAGCTGGCAAACATTCTTGGCCAAGTTAAGTCCTTCAGCAGTGACTTTCATAGTGACGCCCCCTGTTCCCTCAACGGGGCGAAATATACGCAATATTGGCTCACACAGTGCTGCCTAAGATTCTGTTAATATATAAGTAGATCAATTTCAAGTAATCGGGTATTCTCCGATGCATGACAACTGATTCCCCAATAGGGCAGCGATGGAAGGTGATGCAATCGGCACTTAATGAGCGCCAACGACGGCTGCTTGTCGCGGCAGAAGCCAAGGTGCTGGGACGTGGTGGCGTGTCAGCGGTATCGCTTGCAACAGGCGTCTCGCGCGGCACCATCAAAGCTGGACTCGATGAACTTGCGTTGATTGACCAACAACTCAACCCGCCTGGCAGTTACACGTTCACGCCGACGCCCCGTACGCGCCGCGTTGGCGGCGGTCGTAAGAAACTCGTCGCTGGCGATGAGACCTTGCTGTCAGACTTGCTGGCACTGGTGGAGCCCACTACCCGTGGCGATCCGCAATCGCCACTACGTTGGACGTGCAAGAGTCTGCGTAACCTGGCTGAGGAACTCAAGGCGCAGGGTCATACCGTCAGTCATGTCGTCGTGGGTCAACTCCTCAAAGATCAAGACTACAGCCTTCAAGCCAATGTCAAAGTGCTCGAAGGCAATCAAAGTCCTGACCGCAATGCCCAATTCGAACACATCAATGCGACGGTATCTGCCGCCTTGGAGGCCAACCAGCCGGTGATTTCGGTGGACACCAAGAAGAAGGAATTGGTGGGTGCGTACAAGAACGCCGGTCAGGAGTGGCTGCCCAGTGGAGAGCCTGTACAGGTCAAGGTTCACGACTTCATCGATCCAGAGCTTGGACGTGCCAATCCCTATGGGGTTTATGACATCGGTGCCGACGATGCCTGGGTGAGCGTAGGCACAGACCACGACACGGCGGCATTCGCAGTGCAAACCATCCGGCGATGGTGGTTTGGCATGGGTTGCCAGCGTTATCCACAGGCCAAGCAACTGATCATCACTGCTGACGGTGGCGGCAGCAACGGGCATCGTGTGCGATTGTGGAAACTCGAACTCAGTCGGCTCGCTCAAGAGACGGGCCTAGACATACAGGTTTGCCACTTTCCACCGGGCACCAGCAAGTGGAACAAGATAGAACATCGCCTGTTCTCGTTCATCACGATGAACTGGCGCGGACGTCCACTGATCAGTCATGAGGTCATTGTCAACCTCATCGCCAGCACCAAAACGCGCACGGGGTTGAGTGTTCGCGCTGAACTCGACAATGCCAACTACCCCAAGGGCGTGGTTGTGTCCGATCAAGAATTTAGTGCCATCAACATCGAACGAAACGACTTCCATGGCGATTGGAACTATTGCATTCGCGCTGACGAGAAATGACCAACTTATACGTTTACAGACCCTAAGGTGCGGGCGTTCACCCATCAGGCTTGAATATGGCTGCTCGACGATCGAAGGTGTTTTTAAGCATGTCTTACGATACGCCCACTGTCGCGCAAGCAACATCAGGCAAATACCTGAGGCTGGCCGTGGAAATACCTGAGAAGACTTCAATGGCAGCCAGGAACCCAATTCCGGCTGTTTGATTCGTCTCGCCAGGTAGATGATCGAACTTGTGCGGCAAAAGACCTGAGATTCAGGGTTACCAAAGCAGCATTTGAGGAAAAAGTGTCAAACATTCTCAAGAGAACGGGGTTGCGCCAGGCGGCTTTGGAGAAGGAATCTCGACAAGCTCAATGTCGGGAACGGGTTTGCTGCCGGTACTCAGAGTCGCACAATTGAACGGCAGGTATGTGGCGGGCAGATCGGAAAGTTGTGTGACAGCATTCAGCCTTTATGTAGAGATGTACATAAAGGCTGAAAGCGGGTGCACACGACAGTCCGGTGTCTGGCGATCCATCTCAATGCAGTACAGCGGCCGTTCACGGTGTTCGTCAAAGTGCCCGTTGCTGCCATCCACCTTGGTTTGGTCAGTTCACGCAAACGACCCACTGCTGCCGTCCGAGCGTCTCCGAACCGGCCTCTCAATCCAGTCCGGGTTCGCCGCGTTTCGGGTCCAGGAAGCTGACGTTCGTGGCCACTAAGACTCGGCCAGGAGCGGTCATCGACCGACGGCCGCTCTCAGTCAAGTCTGCGGGGACCTGGCAGTTCCAAGATCTTGCTTGCCTGAGCCCTTGACTTCGCAATCGGCCGGCGCTGTCAGACCCGTGGAGCGACGTCCCTCAGTCAGCTGGCGGATCAAGCCCTGCGACAGCTGAACGCTCACCCATCGAGAAAGTATGGGAAGTGTGCGGCTTTGGCTCAACACGAGTTCATCCGGTGCGAGTCCGGTGCAGGCACGCGCGCGGTGCTGGAGCGCTTCAACAAGCATCGGCGCATCGAGCTGCCGTTTTCGCCGCGAGGAGATTGACAATGCGGCTACCAATAAGGTCGTGATGGCGAACCTCGGGGTGGCGTTCTTCTAGTGTTTAATTGCGTAAATTAACAATTGTATTTCTGAGTTGTGCACCTCGAACCTCACGTTTCCTCCAAACAAACGGCGCGGCTGTTTTGTTGTAGCTGGTTACAAACGCCTCGATTGCTTGTGTCAGTTGCTCGGT
>CAIVHU010000138.1 GCA_903905735.1 uncultured beta proteobacterium | reverse complement strand
CTTAATCCTGCTACTAAAGGTGCGGACGGGGACGCTTAACGAGCTACCCGCCGGCCAGGACACCGTTCCTTGGCCGTCAACCCTATCGACATGCCTGCTCGAGTCAAATGAGCAGATTTGTACGGGTTTAAATAGAACGGTGTCAGGCCGGAAACCTCAACGCCTTCAGAATTTGCGCCTCCACTTGCGAGAACGCCTCGGGCACCTGGTGGCTGATCTCGTCACAGCGCTGGCTCTCGCCTGCCAGTGCAGCGGTTTCCAATTGCTGGCACAGGTCCCCCAGCGCGACCGCACCCACGGTGCGGCTGGCAGACTTCAGGGTATGCGCCAGATGCTTTACCACCTGCATGTCGTGCGCCTGGGCGGCCTGACGCAGGCCAGCCGCCTGACCACGGGCATTGACCAGGTACTTGCCCAGCAGGCGCTGCTGCATCGCCAGATTCGATCCCACCAGTTCGCCTAGCGCCAGGCTGTCCCACACCGGGGCGTCTTGGGCCTTGGGTGCGGGCGCTGCGGGTGGCAGCGCGCCGGGTGGCGTGATCACGGCACTGGAGGGTAGCCATTTGGCCAGCATCGGGCGCAGTTCAGCCACGCGCAGGGGCTTGCTCAGGTAGTCGTCCATGCCCGCAGCGCGGCAGCGGTCAGCCTCACCCTGCATGGCGTTGGCAGTCACAGCGATGATGGGGCGGCGCGGGCCGTCACCCTGCGCCTGGCGAATGGCTGCGGTGAGCTCAAAGCCGTCCATGTTGGGCATGTGACAGTCGCTCAGGAGCAAAGCGTAGTCGCCACGCTGCCACATCTGCAGCGCTTGGGCGCCGTCCACCGCCACGTCAGCGCTGTAGCCTAGCAAGTGCAACTGCTCTAGCAGCACGTCGCGGTTGGTTTCATTGTCTTCTGCCACCAGGATCAGCGCCCCGTCAGCGCCAGTGTGCACAACCCCGGGCGGCGACTGTGGCTTGAGCGGGGGCAGTCCGGCCACGGGCTGCGCTGTGGGCTGGACCGGCACGGCCGTGCCCGCCGGTGCCTCGCGCAGCGGCAGCTCCACGACGAACTCCGAGCCTTGCCCTGGCTTGCTGTGGACCTTGATGCGCCCGCCCATCAGTTCAACCAATTTCTGGCTGATGGACAGCCCCAACCCGGTGCCGCCAAATTGGCGCGCCGTGCTGACATCGGCCTGGGTAAAGGGCGAGAACAATTTGGACAGGACATCCGGGGCAATGCCAATGCCGTTGTCGCTGAGGCGCAGGTACAGCCCAGGCTGTCCATTGGCGCGGTGACCGCTGGCCACGCGCAGCGCCACCCGGCCGGTGCGGTCCGCGCGACTGTCGGTGAATTTGATGGCGTTGCCCATCAGGTTCAGCAACACCTGGCGCAAGCGCGTGGGGTCGCAATACACCCAGGCGGGCAACTGCGGCGATATCCACAGGCTGAGCTCGATACCCTTGGTGCGTGCCGCAGTCTGCATCAGGTGCACCACACCTTGCGTCACATCCTGCAGCGGTGTCGGGATGCTCTCCACCGACAGCTTGCCAGCTTCAATCTTGGAGTAATCCAGGATGTCGTTGAGGATATCCAGCAGCGCCAGCGACGACTCGTGCACCGTGCCCAGCATGCGCTGCTGGTTATCGGTGAGCGGGGTTTGCTGCAGCAAATCGACCATGCCGACCACCCCGTTCATCGGGGTGCGGATTTCATGGCTCATATTGGCCAGAAAACTCGACTTGGCCGCATTGGCGACGTTGGCCGCCTCCCGGGCGGCACTCAGGGCGGTCACATCATGCCCAGCAGCGAACACGCCCAGCACCTGATCCTGCGCATCCCGGTACACGCTGGCATTGAACAGCAAGCTGACCTGCGCGCCGTTCACGGCCCGAATGCTCAAGGGGTAGTCGTTGACGCGCCCCTGCGCGATCACCTTGCGGTAAAACACCTGCGCCCTGACCGGATCGGTGAAAAAGTCCGAGAAATCGTTGCCAATCAGCGCGTCGCGATCAAGCCCGGTGGCATCCTCGGTGGCTTCGTTGACATCGGTGATCTGGCCATCCAGGCTGATGGTGAGCAACGGATCAACGTTGACCTCGATCAGGTTGCGCGCATACAGCGCAGAGGCCTGGGCCTCGGTTTCGGCGCGGTGTAAATCGGCGGTGCGCTGCTCAACCAGCTCTTCCAGATGTTCTCGGTAGTTTTGCAGCTCTGCCAGGCCGGCCACTCGCTCGGTGATGTCAGTGTTCAGGGTGATGAATTCGACCGGCTGGCCAGCATTGTTCCTGAAAGGCACCACCGTCATGGCCAGCCAGAACAGGTGGCCATCCTTGGCACGGTTGCACACCTCACCCTGCCAGGTTTTGCCGGCATTCACACTCTCATAAAGCGCTGCGAAAAAGCTCTTGGGGTGCACGCCCGAGTTCAGCATCCGCAAGTCATGCTGCACCAACTCCTCCAGCGGGTAACCGCTGACCTCGCAAAAGCGCTGATTGGCGTGGGTGATGCGGTCCTGGGCATCGCTGATGGTGATCAGAAGATGTTTGTCCATGGCCAGCTGGTAGCGCTCCAGCTTTTGGGTGACAGTGAGTGCCTGGTGCAAGGCCTGGCGGGCGTTGGACTCGCTGGTCAGCAAGGCGGCTTCGCGTTGCGCCAGGGCGTCGAGCAGGAAGTTGAAGGCGTTGATGAGCTGGCCGACCTCGTCATTGCGGGCGTGCGGCAGCGGCTGTGGCAAGCCGGGGTGGCTGGCCTGCGCCACCAGTGCCTGAAACGCGGTGTGTATTGGCTGGAGCTGTCTGCGCAGCAGCCATCCGGTCAGCGCCGTGGCCAACAATGAGGCCAGCAGGGTGGCCATCAGGATACGGCGGGTCAGCACATCCACCGGCGCAAAGGCTTCGCTGGTGGGCAGGGTCGCCAGCAGGCTCCAGCCGGTGGACTCGATCCGCGCAGCCGAGGCCAGCACCTCTTGGCCCTGGGTGTCGTACAGCACCGCGGAGCCCTTGAGACCCTGGGCAAAGTGGCTCAGCGCCCGGTTCGCGCCGGGCGAGGGCAGGTCCTGCAACCACGGCACCTGCTCGGGCCCGGCGCGCAGCAGCCGTGCCTGACCGGCCATCACCAGATAGCTGCCGCCCTGTCCGTAGTGTGAGGTCAACAGGGGTGTCAGGAAGTTGGGTTTGCCCATATCGACCAGCCCGCTCATGGCACCGATGATGGCACCGTTGCCCGCGCGAATGGGCGTGGCAAACGCCACCACCGGTGCCTTGAACTCCGGGCTGATGGCCGGCGTGCCGATCACGCTGCGCCCTTCTCGCAGTGCGGTGCCGATGGAAGGGCGCTTGCTTAAATCGACATCGTGGTAGGTTTCCAGCGCAGGGTACGCGGCCAAGGCGCGGCCGCTGGCATCCACCAGGGTCAAGCCGCCAGTGAAAAACCGCACCAGCGTCAAACGCGTGCTGAGAAAGTTGGACATTTCCTTGCGCTGGCCCTGCATCAGCGGCACCGCCAACTGGCCTACTTCTTCGAGCGTCTGAAGCCGCGCTTTCAAGGTCCGGTTGATGTCCTGCGCATGCAGGGTGACGGTGGCCAGTTGCTGCTGGCCCAACAGTTGCTCGACATCGCGGTGCAACTCCCGCTCGGCATACCACGAAAGCGACCACAACACGGTCAGAAAAACGGTCAGGGTCAGCAACGTGACGCGGGCTTGCAGCGAGCGCCAGGAATAGGGGCTGATGGGTTTGGGTTGCAGGTTCATGGCGAGTGAAAGGTCGGGCAGATTGTGCACCCGACCGGTTGAGCCCAACAGCTCATGCAGAACCGGGCACCCTGGTTTCGCGTTTATCATCTTGTGACAGGCCCGCCTGCCGCCCCAAACATGCCGGGGTGACCGCTGGGCTTTGGATGCCGCTGACGGCACCCTGAGATGACCAACCCCTGGCGTGTTGAGGTTTGTATGCAAGACCAGACGACTCCTGCTCTCCCCCTCAATGCGCTCAAGGTCCTGGTGGTGGACGACGACAGCTTCCAGTTGGCGCTGATGACCGACATCCTCACAGTTCTGGGCGTGAGTGATATCACCACTGCCAGCAGCGGTGCCCTGGCGCTTGAAAACCTGCGCGACCCGTCGCAGCGCTTCAACCGGATCTTGCTGGACCTGCATATGCCCGGCATGGACGGTTTCCAGTTCATGGAAGCGGCTGCCCAGGCCGGCTTTGACGGTGGTCTGATCATCGTCTCTGGCCAGAGCGAGGAGGTGTTGCAAGCCGCCTCGCTGGTGGCCAGGCTGCGCCGCTTCAGCCTGCTGGGCGCGGTGGCCAAACCCATCGGAACAACAGCACTATCTCAGGTGATTAATGGCCTCTAGCCCTTATATAACAGGCGCTTACAGCTCTTGATTTAAGAGCATATCGGCAGCTTCGGCGGCGCGCTTAAAGTCAAACGCATTCATGGCGGAACATAGCTGCTGCCACGCCACCGAGTGGCTCTGCGGCGGTGCCTGGCGCAGTTGTTCAAACACCTCGACGGCGCGCATGTCACTGGCGCGCAGCAGCGCCATCAGTTCGCCCAGCAGCACCTCATCGGCCGGGCCGGTGAGGTGCGGCGTTGACACACCATGGACTGGCCCGAAAGACTGGACCACGCGCTGAATCACCATCTGGGTGTTGACCATGGCCGTGCGCAACTCAGCGGCCAGGCTCAGAGTATCGAGGGGCCGACGGGTTTCGCGCGCCTGGCGCACGGTGATCTCAGCCCGGCGTGCCACTGCGGCCAGGTAGCTGGCACCCACCGTCGATGACAGTCCCTTGAGGGTGTGCAGCAGGCGCTCGGCGGAGATCAGATTGGCAGCGATCAACTGGCCCTCAAACTGATCCGGCAGGGTGACAATGTCTGTCAGAAACGATTGCAGCACCCGCACGTACAGCGCCCGGTTGCCCCCCAGGCGCTCCAGGGCGGCGATGCTGTCCACACTGTCCACGGGGGGCAGCGTGTCAAAAACCGCCGCTGCCAGCGGGGCCGGGCTGGTGGCGACTTGAGCGAACGGCTCGGAGGCTGCTTCAGACGATTCCAGCGGCGGCGGGTGGAGGATGAGCTGGGTCAGCTGCGCCAGATGAAAAGGCTTGCCCACATGGTCATTCATGCCCGCTGCCAGGCAGGCGGCGCGGTCAGAGGCCATGGCATTGGCGGTCATGGCGATGATGGGCAGTCGCGTCAGGCCCAGGTCTTCACGCAGCACCCGCGTGGCGGCGTAACCGTCCATCACCGGCATCTGGATGTCCATCAGCACCAGATCAAAGGGCGTACCGGCCAGTATCGCCCGGCGCACCGCCTCCACGCCGAGTTGACCGTTGGCGGCCAGTTCCACCTGCGCGCCTTCGGAACCAAGCATCTCCTGCGCCACCTGTTGGTTGATGATGTTGTCTTCCACCACCAGCAGGCGCAGGCCTTGCAGCGGCTTGGTGCGCTCAGCCGGGACCACCGCTTGGCCAGGCCTGCCAGGCAGATCAGCCAGCGCCTGTGACACGGCATCAAACAGCATGGTGTCGGTCACCGGCTTCACCAGAAAGCCTTGCAGCAGGGCCTGCTCTTCGGCGCTGCGCTGGTTCAGCAGGTCACGGTGGTAGGCGGTGACCATCACGACTGCCAAGTCAGGTGCGGGCCGCAGTGCGCGCAGGTACTGCAGGGTTTCCCAACCGTCCATGCCCGGCATTTGCCAGTCGAGCAGCAGCACCTGGTAGGGACTTTGCCCGGTGGTCGTCAGCGGTGTCTGCAGCAGCGCCAGAGCCTCCTGGCCGCTGCAGACCGCGTCCACGCGCCAGCCCAGCGAGCGGGCCATGGCGGCCAGAATGTCGCGAGCCATCGGGTTGTCATCCACCAGCAGCACGCGCAGCTCGGTGCCCAGACGCGGGGGGGCGAGCTCAGATGCTTCACCGGGGGCCTCGTGGCTGATGGGCAGGCTGATCTGAAACCAGAAGGTGCTGCCCTTGCCCAGCTCGCTTTGCAGGCCCAGGTCGCCGCCCATCAGGACCACCAGCTTGCGGCTGATGCTCAGACCCAGGCCGGTACCGCCAAAGCGCCGCGTGGTGGAGGCCTCGGCCTGCGAGAAGCCGTCAAAAATGTGCTTCTGGTTTTCGGGGGCGATGCCAATGCCGCTGTCGCGCACGGCAAAGCGCAGCGTAACCGCCTGCAGCGTCTGCGCGACCACGCTCACGCGCACGATCACCTCGCCGCGCGCGGTGAACTTGATCGCGTTGCTACAGAGGTTGATCAACACCTGGTTGAGCCGCATGGCATCGCCCATCAGTATGCGGGGGGCGGCCGGGTCGATATCAAACAGCACCTCCACCGGTTTGTTGTTGACATTGGCGGACACAATCACCGCCAGGTCGCGCAGCAGCTTGTCAAGCCGGAACGGGTGCAGTTCCAGTTGCATCTTGCCCGCGTCGATTTTGGAAAAATCCAGAATATCGTTGAGCAAGCCCAGCAAAGACTGGGCGGCCCCTTCCGCCTTGCCCGCGTAGTCAAGCTGGCGCTCGGTCAGGGGCGTGTTTTGCAGCAGCCTGAGCATGCCCAGAACAGCGTTCATCGGGGTGCGGATCTCATGGCTCATGTTGGCCAGGAACTGCCCCTTGGCCAGCGCCGCACCCTCGGCCTGCTCCTTGGCGAACTGCAGGGACTGCTCCAGATTCTTGTTGGTGGTGATGTCGGTACGGATGCCAATGTAATGGTGCGGCAAGCCATCCACGCCAATGAGCGGCACGATGGTGGCGCTGACCCAGTAATAACCGCCGTCCTTCTTGCGGTTTTTGATGTCGCCGCGCCAGACCTTGCCGCTGGTGATGGTGTGCCAGAGGTCCTCAAACACCGCCGGGGGGTGCTCGTCTGATTTGACAATACGGTGGTTTTGGCCCAGCAACTCTTCGCGGGCATAGCCACTAATCTCACAAAAACGCGAGTTGGCGTAGGTGATGTTGCCTTGCAGGTCGGTGATGCTGACGATGGCGTGCTGGTCCAGGGCGAATTTCTGGTTGGTGAGGTCCACGTTCTGCACCAGCAAACGCGCTGACACCACGTTGAGCGCGTTACCCAGGGACTCGATTTCACGCGTCCAGTGCGACACCTTCAGCGTGGTGCCCGCTGCGATATCCAGCTGGCTGGCAAAGGCCGTGGCTTCGCGCAGGGCCCGCATCGACGGGCGCAGCAACCACCAGAGCAGCAGCAGGGTCAGCGTCATCGCCAGACCGATGGTTTTGAACGCCTCGATGCGAATGTCCCGGGCGATCGCTTCAAAGGCATCCAGACGGTAGTTGACGCGCACCCAGCCCAGTGGCTGCGGGCCGACAATGGGCTGCCAGGCGGACAACGTGCCACTGGTGCCGGCCAGAAAATCGCGTTGCCCGCCGGGGTCCGGTGCGGTTTGTATCAGTGAATCAGGTCCCTGGGCATCAGGCAGCGGCACGCGCGTCCGGTTGAAGCGCGGCGACCAGGTGCCGTTTTTGTTGACCACTTCCGAGATCGGCACACCCGACAGATCCGTGACCAGCACCGAGTAAATACCCTGGACGGTGGCCGTTTGCAGGGTCAGCTTTTCGATGTTTTCCGGCTCGTTGGTCAATAAAAAGTAGGCATCCACCGTCGCCAGGTTTTTGGCCAAGGCAGCCAGTTGCGCCGTCACAGTCTGCCGTGCGGCTTCGGTCTGGCTACGCGCGCTGAAGTAGCCGTAACCCAGGATCGACAATGCCAGGCAGCAAGCCGTCAGCAAAACGAGTTGCAGTTCCAGGCTGCGCGGCAGCCAGCGGATCAGGACGCTGCCCGACGTCGGATGGCTTGCCGCATTTGTCGGGCTCATGTGGCGATGCGTGGCCAGCAGATTCAGGGCAGCGACTGGCCGCGTACACAGCCTCGGCCACTGTTTTTGGCCAGATAGAGCTGCGCATCAGCCAGGGCCAGCAGGGCGGCGGCATCACCGCTGGCGCTGGCAGCGAGGCCCGCCACGCCCAGGCTGACCGTCACCACAGCTGCCACATCAGAATATTCGTGCCTTATGCCCTTTTGGCGCACATGGGCCTCCAGTTCCCTGGCCAGGCTCATGGCATCGTCAAAGTCGGTTTCGGGCAACACGCAGACGAATTCTTCGCCGCCGTAGCGAGCCACCAGATCAGCCGGGCGGCGCAAGCTTTCTTTCAGGGTCTGGGCCACCTGGCGCAGGCAGTCGTCTCCGGCCTGGTGGCCGTAACGGTCATTGAAGCGTTTAAAAAAGTCCACATCCAGCATGATCAGGGCAAGTGGTTTTTGGGCCCGCATGGCACGCGCCATCTCGGTCGCCAATTGCTGATCAAAATAGCGCCGGTTGAACACGCCGGTCAGACCGTCCAGGAACACCAGGCGACGCATCAGGTCAGACTGGCGCTTGAGGGTGAGTTGCGTACGCACGCGTGCGCGCACCACTGCCGGGTTGACTGGTTTGGAGATGAAATCGACCGCACCCGCTTCCAGCCCGCGGGTCTCCTGGGCGGCATCGGTGTGGGCAGTGACGAAGATCACCGGAATATCGCGGGTATCGGGGGCCGCCTTGAGCGCGGCGCACACTTCATAGCCGTCCATGCCCGGCATGACAATGTCCAGCAGCACCAGATCGGGTGGCGTGCGATGGCAAAAGTCCAGCGCCTGCTGGCCACCAGTGGCCATGAACACTTGATATTCGCCAGCAAAAATCTGATACATCACCTGAATGTTGGTGGGTTGATCGTCGACCACCAACAGCCGCGCCTTGCTGGTCGCGGGGTCCAACAGGGTGGTGAGTGTGTCTTGGTCTTGTTGCATGTCAGCCAGGTGGTAAGCGCGCTATATTAAGCCATCGGTCTGCTCCGATACGGCTGATTTTCCCTTATGCCACGCCTGCTGTCGGTAGCTTGTTGCTCGTATGTAACCATATCCATGGGAAAATCCGGAAACAAAATTACACGGAGATACCACCATGTCGCGTCGCGCTACCAAAATCGTTGCCACTCTTGGCCCAGCTTCCAGTGATCCACAGCTTTTGGAGCAGATGATTCGCGCTGGCGTCAACGTGGTGCGACTCAATTTCAGCCACGGCAAGGCGCAGGATCACATCGATCGGGCGCAACTGGTGCGCGAAGCCGCCAAGCGTGCCGGGCGCGAGGTGGGCATCATGGCCGACTTGCAGGGTCCGAAAATCCGGGTAGGCAAGTTTGCTGAGGGCAAGGTCTTTCTGGAATCCGGCCAGTCGTTTGTGATGGATGCTGGCCGCGTTGAACTCGGTGACGTGCAGGGTGTCGGCCTAGATTACAAGACGCTGCCACAAGAAGTCAAGGTCGGTGACGTGTTGTTACTCAACGATGGCCTGATCGTCATCACCGTGGATGCGGTGCGCGGCTCGGCCATTCACACCACCGTCAAGATCGGCGGCGAGCTGTCCAACAACAAAGGCATCAACAAGCAGGGCGGTGGCCTGAGTGCGCCAGCGCTGACCGCCAAGGACATGGACGACATCCGGACCGCGATGGCGTTCAAGGCGGACTATGTGGCTGTGAGCTTCCCGAAAAACGCCACGGACATGGAAATGGCACGCCAGTTATGCAACGTGGCGGCCGATGGCGGCCACAAACCCGGGCTGATTGCCAAGATTGAACGCGCCGAGGCGATTCCGCATCTGGAAGAGATTTTGCTGGCCAGCGACGGCATCATGGTGGCGCGCGGCGATTTGGCGGTGGAAGTGGGCAATGCGGTGGTACCCGCGCTGCAAAAACGCATGATCAAGCTGGCGCGTGAACATGACCGCATCGTGATCACCGCCACGCAGATGATGGAGTCCATGATCACCAATCCGGTGCCGACCCGCGCAGAAGTCAGCGACGTGGCCAATGCGGTGCTGGACGGCACTGACGCGGTGATGCTGTCTGCCGAAACCGCGGCGGGCAAATACCCGCTGGAGACGGTGATCGAAATGGCCAAAATCTGCCATGCGGCCGAGGGTGGTGAAACCTTCAAGCTCGAGGCCGATTTCACCGGCAAGGTGTTCACCAAAATCGCTTACGCGGTCTCCATGGGTGCCTTGTTCACCGCCCACCATCTGGGTGCCAAAGCGATCGTGGCCCTGACTGAAAGCGGCTCGTCAGCGCGCTGGATGAGCCGCCACCTGATTCTGGTACCGATTTATGCCATGACATCCAACATTGCCACGCAGCGCAAGATGACGCTGTACCGCAATGTGCGCCCGCTGCTGATCGATGCCAGCATGGATCGCGACACCGCCTTGGCGCAGGCCGAGCGCGATCTGAAGGCGCTAAAGATTGTTTCTTCAGGTGATGTGTACGTGATCACCTGCGGCGAACCCATGGGCGCGCCCGGCGGAGCCAACATGCTCAAAATCTGCCAGGTTGAATAGAATGAAACTCTGTTTGTTGAGCTAAGACAGGTTTTTGTAACCTGGCCTTGTCACAATACCTCGTACTTTTTGCGTACGAGTGGTTTAACCAGGAGGTTCAATGAACACAGCCATGCAGCATGATTCAGCCCACAAGGCCCCGGCTTATGTGACCAACCAACGTCTGATTTCCTGGGTGGCAGAGATTGCCGCCCTGACCAAGCCTGACACCGTGTATTGGTGCGACGGCTCCGAAGAGGAATACGCCCGACTGTGCCAGCAACTGGTTGATTCGGGTACTTTCAAAAAACTCAACCCGGCCAAGCGGCCCAACAGTTTTCTCGCCTGCAGCGACCCCAGCGACGTGGCCCGTGTGGAAGACCGTACGTTTATCTGCTCTGAAAAGAAAGAGAACGCCGGCCCCACCAACAACTGGATGGCACCTGCCGAGATGCGCGCCCTGCTGCAGACCGGCACCGACGGCAAAAAGGCCCTGTTTGACGGCTGCATGACCGGCCGTACCATGTATGTGATCCCGTTCAGCATGGGCCCGCTGGGCAGCCCGATTGCCCACATTGGCATTGAGTTGTCTGACAGCGCCTATGTGGCCACCAACATGAAGATCATGACCCGCATGGGCAAGGCCGTGTACGACGTGCTAGGCACCGACGGCGAGTTTGTCCCATGCGTGCACACTGTGGGTGCGCCCCTGGAAGCTGGCCAAAAAGACGTCACCTGGCCGTGCAACCCCGAAAAATACATCGTTCATTACCCGGAAACGCGTGAAATCTGGAGCTTTGGCTCGGGTTACGGCGGCAACGCGCTGCTGGGCAAAAAGTGCTTTGCGCTGCGCATTGCGTCCAACATGGCGCGCGACGAAGGCTGGCTGGCCGAACACATGATGATTCTGGGTGCCACCAACCCGCAAGGCAAAAAACACTACGTGGCGGCAGCGTTCCCCAGCGCCTGTGGCAAGACCAACTTTGCCATGCTGGTGCCGCCCGCTGGCTTTGATGGCTGGAAGATCACCACAGTGGGCGACGACATTGCCTGGATCAAACCGGGTGCTGACGGCAAGCTCTACGCTATCAATCCTGAAGCAGGCTACTTTGGCGTGGCACCGGGCACCAACATGTTGACCAACCCCAACTGCATGCGCTGCCTGGACAAAAACGTGATCTACACCAACGTGGCCCTGACCGACGACGGTGATGTCTGGTGGGAAGGCATGGAATACGACGTTCCCGGCAAAGCCCTGCCCAGCCACCTGATCGACTGGAAGGGCAACGACTGGACTCCCGAAATTGCCAAGGCCACCGGTGCCAAGGCCGCCCACCCCAACTCACGCTTCACGGTGTCGTCCACCAACAACCCGGCGCTGGACCCCGAATGGGACAACCCGGCTGGCGTGCCGATCGATGCGTTCATGTTCGGCGGTCGCCGTGCCACCACGGTGCCACTTGTCACCGAGGCCCGCACCTGGGTCGATGGTGTGTACATGGCCGCCACCATGGGTTCGGAAACCACCGCTGCTGCCGTGGGACAAGCCGGCGTGGTCCGGCGCGACCCGTTTGCCATGTTGCCGTTCACTGGCTACAACATGAGCGACTACTTCCAGCATTGGCTGGATCTGGGTGCCAAGCTGGAAGCCAAGGGTGTCAAGCTGCCCAAGATTTACACCACCAACTGGTTCCGCAAGGGCGCAGACGGTAAGTTTGTCTGGCCAGGTTATGGTGAAAACATGCGCGTGCTCAAGTGGATTCTGGACCGCCTGGACGGCACCGCTCCCACCGGCAACGAGTACTTCTTTGGTGTCACCCCCACCTACTCGGCGCTCAACTGGAACGGCCTTAACTTCTCTGCCGAGCAGTTCAAATCCGTGACCAGCATTGACAAGGCTGACTGGCTGGCCGAGATGAAGTTGCACGACGAGTTGTTCGCCAAACTGGCTTACCACATGCCCAAGCCGCTGGCTGAAACCAAGGCCCGTATTGAAGAAGAATTAGCTGCCTAGCCCTTATGCAGCGGGCTTGAGCTGCTATCAAAAAAAAGCCACCGCAAGGTGGCTTTTTTCATGGCGAGGCCAGCATGGCAGCTATCTGGGGGGGGATTCTACGGTGCGGTGGTCACGGCGAAGGGAGTACGCTACTGCATTCGAGCCAACGATGACGTTGGTGTTTGATGTGGGTTAACTTGACAGCTGACCAGAGTTCTAAAATCACTTCGCGGATCTGGATGCGTTGTGCAATTTTTTGATATGCGTGGTGATTCAGAACGATGCGAGTGCATGCCACCAGACTTACTGACCTGTGATCCAAACCGAGCGGTAGCAGTTTGAAATTCTGTTCGAAGCAAATAACGCAAACGCCATAGCCAACCCGTGCGAGTCGCAGGCAGGTTGACTCATTTTTTTCTTCCCCAACTCACTGAAAAAGGATTCATCAATGTCACAAAAAATTCTGGATGCGGTTAAACCGGGCGTGGTGTCTGGTGATGACGTGCAAAAAATCTTTGCCATTTGCAAAGTCAACCACTTTGCGATGCCGGCGGTGAATGTCATCAGCACCGATTCCGTGAACGCTGTGCTGGAAGCCGCCGCCAAGGTCAAGGCCCCGGTGATCATTCAATTCTCCAACGGCGGTGCGGGTTTTGTGGCGGGCAAGGGCCTGAAGCTTGACGGTCAGAAAGCCGCCATCCTGGGGGCCATTTCTGGCGCCAGGCACATCCACCTGGTCGCTGAAAGTTATGGCGTGCCGGTGATTGTGCATACCGACCATGCAGCCAAGAAACTGTTGCCGTGGATTGATGGCTTGCTCGATGCCGGTGAAAAGCATTTTGCAGAAACCGGCAAACCCCTGTTCAGCTCACACATGCTGGATTTGTCTGAAGAGCCTTTGAAAGAAAACATCGCCATTTGCGGTCAATACCTGGCGCGCATGGCCAAGATGGGCATGACGTTGGAGATTGAACTCGGTGTCACAGGCGGCGAAGAAGATGGCGTGGACAACAGCGCCCGGGACTCGTCCCTGCTGTACACACAACCCGAAGATGTCGCCTACGCTTATGAAGAACTGAGAAAAATCAGCCACCGCTTCACCATTGCCGCCTCGTTTGGCAATGTGCACGGTGTGTACAAACCGGGCAATGTCAAACTCACGCCGAAGATTCTGGACAACTCACAAAAGTATGTGTCTGAAAAATACAAGCTGGCACCCAACACGCTGGACTTTGTGTTCCACGGCGGTTCCGGTTCCAGTGCCGCAGAGATCAAGGAGGCCATCAGCTACGGCGTGGTCAAGATGAATATTGACACCGACACCCAGTGGGCCACCTGGGAAGGCGTGATGAACTTCTATAAGAAGAATGAAGCCTATCTGCAAGGCCAGATCGGCAACCCCGATGGCGATGACAAACCCAACAAAAAGTACTACGACCCCCGCGTCTGGCAGCGTGCCGGCCAGCTTGGCATGATTGCCCGTCTGGAGCAGGCCTTCCAGGAACTCAATGCGGTGAATACGCTGTAACTAGGGCAAACTGTGTCAACCCATGGCCGATGGCGACATTGGCCATTTTCTTGGGGATGAAAATCAGCGCATTGAACCTAAACTCCCCCTCTTGGCCAGATTGAATTGATTGACTGAAACACACCGTATGACCACCGCACCCGAATCCACCGTCCACACTTCGTCCCTGAGCTCGCTGACCCTGCTGGCGCGCGGCAAGGTGCGCGACAACTATGCCGTGGGTGACGACCGCATCCTGATGGTGGCCAGCGACCGCATCAGCGCGTTTGACGTGATCATGGGTCAGCCAATTCCCGGCAAGGGCAAGCTGTTGACGCAAATGGCGCTGTTCTGGTTTGACAAGCTTGGCCCCAACGGCTTGAACATCTGCCCGATCCACCTCACCGGCGACGCGCCCGAGAGCGTCGTCACAGCGGCTGAAGTGCCGCAGGTTGAAGGCCGCTCGATGCTGGTCAAGCGCCTCAAGCCCATCCCGGTCGAGGCGGTGGTGCGCGGTTACCTGGCGGGTAGCGGCTGGAAGGAATATCAAGAGAGTCTGAGTGTTTGCGGCGTGTCATTGCCTGCCGGATTGAAAAACGCCAGCAAGTTGCCCGAACCGATCTACACCCCGGCCGCCAAGGCCGAAATGGGTGAGCATGACGAAAATATCACGTTCGAAAAAACCGTCGAGTTGATTGGCGCTGACCTGGCGGGTCGCATTCGTGACATCAGCATCGCCATCTACAAGGCGGCCAGCGAAATCGCGGCGGCCAAAGGCATCATCATTGCCGACACCAAGTTTGAATTTGGTCTGGACAAGGACGGTACGCTGGTGCTGATGGACGAGGTGCTCACGCCAGATTCGTCACGCTACTGGCCGGCGGAGAGCTATGTGGAGGGCACCAACCCACCCAGCTACGACAAGCAGTTTTTGCGCGACTGGCTGGAAACCGCCCAGGTGGGTGGCAGGCTGTGGAGCAAAACACCACCGGCACCGCATCTGCCACGCGAGGTGATCGAGAAAACCGCTTCCAAATATCAGGAAGCCCTGCATCGCCTCACGACTTGAGTGTCAAAAGTGCCGCTAGCCCTTATCCATGTAAGGCTGATAGCTATTTTTTGTGAAGCACGGCCAGCTTGGCAGCCGTGCCCAATTTGCACCTGACAGCCTTGTGCGGCGGCCGATCTGCCGCCTAATCCATCTCCACTTCCAGGTTCTCATCGGGCTGCAGGCGCTTGATGGTCTGTTTGCGGGTGATCAGCATCGGGATGGCGACGCCAGTGGACAGGGCCAGCAACACAAACAAGGCTGACAGGCCGTTGTTGACGGTGGCAAAAAACAGCTTGCTGTAGAGCTGCGGATCTTTCTGCAGCGTCAGCTCAATCATGCCGACCATGGCCTGGTAGGCAAAAAAGCCGGGAATCATCGGTATCACTGCCGGGATGGCAAAAATCATCGGCGGCGCTTTGCGCTGGTGGGCGGCCATCACACTGAGCACGCCAATCAGTGAGGCACCCACAAAGGCCGCCAAGGCGGTGACGACACCGTGGTCCACCATGACCAGTTTGGTCAGGCCACCCAAGGCGGCGATCACAAAAATGGTGCCCAAGGCCCGGCGAGGCACATTGAACAGCACCGCAAAGCCGATGGCGGCCAGACCCAGCCAGATCCCTTTCTCAAGAAACATCAAGGCGTTCATCGGTCAGAACTTGTAGGTCAACAAGGCCACCATCAGACCCAGGGCGATGGCAAAAGCCATGATCAGCACGTTGACGCCGCGCGTGACGCCGTTGATGGTGTTGCCGTCCAGCAGGTCTGAAATGGCATGGATCATCGGCACGCCGGGAATCAGGAACAGCACCGAGGTTGAAAACGCGTGGCTGTAAACCTCTGCCGGGTGAAAATAGAAATACGACCCGGCCACCAACGACGCGGTGGCTGAGGCGAAAAAGATCGACACATAAAAATTGAATTTGAGCTTGATGGCCTCCTGGCGCACGTACAGCCCGCAAAACGACGCGACAAAGGCAGCCACCATCTCGGTCAGGTTACCGCCAAACAGTCGGCAGAACGCCGCACCGGCCAGCGCCACCAGCAGCAACACCACGTATCTAGGATAAAGCGGCTTGCGGTTGAGCACCTGCATTTCCTGGTTGATGCGCTCCACCGGCCATTTTTCGAGCACGATTTGCCAGCTCATGGTGCTGATGTCTGAAATGAGGTTGAAATTCAGGTGCATGCCCGGCACCCATTTCACGCTGGTGAAGACCTTGTGGTTGTCCGGATAGGTCAGCGTCATCATCAGCGCGTGATGGGTGACCAGCAATTCTGCAAAGCATCCAAAGGCGCTGGCTATTCTGTCTATGGTGACTTTGATGCGCTCGGTATTCGCGCCCGAGGACATCAGTAGCGCACCGATCTCCAGCAGCAGTTCGCCCAGCTCGGGCTGACTGGGGTCGTCAACTGCCTGCGTGGCGCTGGCCATGGAGAGATCGGCTATTTGACTCGTCACTTTTTATAAGGTAGTTGCAAATTTCATGATTTGAGTATAGGCGGGCGACCTTGGCTCAAGAATTGTCAGTGACAACGCCATTTGCCATTGGGATGTCGTTTGTCACAGCCCGCTACCACCACGACAGGCCGGGGAGGTCTAAAAATCAGCTTCCCTTTTCGCAACCAACAGGAGACAGACATGGCAGCCAAGAAAATTCTGATGATTTGTGGTGACTACTGTGAGGACTATGAAACCATGGTGCCATTTCAGGTGCTGCTGACCGTTGGCCACGCGGTGCACGCGGTGTGTCCCGACAAAAAAGCCGGCGAGCAGATCAAGACAGCCATCCATGACTTTGAGGGTGCGCAGACCTACAGCGAAAAACCCGGCCACAACTTCACCCTGAACGCCACATTTGCCGACATCAACGTGCAGGATTACGACGCGCTGGTGCTCCCCGGTGGCCGCGGCCCGGAATACCTGCGCACCTACCCGGCGGTGGTGGCCATGGTGCAGCATTTTTTCACCACCAACAAGCCGGTGGCGGCCATCTGCCACGGCGCACAACTGCTGGCCGGGGCTGGCGTGCTGACCGGGCGGACCTGCTCGGCCTACCCGGCCTGCCGCTACGAGGTCGAGCGTGCGGGCGGCACCTATGCTGACATCGCCATCGACGGCGCGTTCACCGAGGGCAACCTGGTCAGCGCCCCGGCCTGGCCTGCGCACCCGGCCTGGATGGCGCAGTTTCTGGCCTTGCTGGGCACCAGCATCACCTTGTAGCGTGCGCCAGAGGGCGCTTGCTGGTCACACGCTTATGGTTTGCCCGGATTGACGCGCCCCGGCGCCGGGTCGCATGCTAATGACTGTTTCCATCCACCGGAGTCATGCCATGTGCCAGGTCTTTATCAGCGCTGACCCGCATCTGTATGAAAGCCGCGCCCGCTCGGTGCGGTTGCATGGCGTGGCCACCAGCATCCGGCTGGAAAACCTATTCTGGAATGTGCTCGATGCCATCGCCCGGCGTGACGGCATGAGTGTGCCGCAACTGTGCACCAAGCTGCATGACGAACTGATCGAGGCGCGTGGTGCGGTGGAGAACTTTGCCTCGTTTCTGCGCGTGTGCAGCGGGCGCTATCTGGCGCTGCAGCTATCCGGTGGCATCCCGCAGGATGCCTCCATCCCGATTGCCAGCCTGAACGCCCAGCGTGTGCTGGCTACCGAGCAGTGGCCCATGGCCACGCTGTCTGCTGTGCCACAACCGGCTTTGGCTACACGGGCGGCCTGATTACCTCAATCGTCAGGTCACCCATTTGGGCGTGCACAGCTCAGCGCCGATAGAGGTGGTGACGTGGCGTGGTGTCGGTGTGGGTCACCAGAGCACCGCGCTGTCCCTCCCACTCCAGCGGGGTCACGGTCATGGTGTACCAAAATTGCTCTTCGGGCGTGTGGCAGGGGTAGCGCATGCTGAAGGCCTCCATATGCCCGGACAGCACATCGCGGATGCCTTGCACTGCCCGGCTGGACTCGTCATGCGGGTCGTTGCTGCGCGAGGACACCTCCAGGTAATTCACCCCCACCTGTGAGTGCGGCGTGGCTTGCCCAGGCATCGGGCTGTAGGCCATGGCGTACTGCTGCCAGGCGATGTTGGTCATGACAATATTGCCGTGCGCATCCAGCACCGCCACGTTATCCGGCAAAGCGTCCACCATGGCACGCAGCAAAGCCTTGGGGTCTTCGGGCTGACCCGCGTCAGGGGTGGTTTTGACATCAGAAACGGGCACGTTCAATGGAGATGTCCTTACGGGTTGAATAACCCGAGTTCATTCTACCGAGTTGATGTGACAATTGACCCACATCAATTCAACATCATGCTCAGGCGGCGGCGGTAGGTGGAAACCAGTGCGGCTTGCGGGTCTTCCTGCAAAGCGGCCTTGCCCAGCACCTCGATGCCCCCGGCGGTTTTGCCCGGTGTGGGCGCGGCGGTTTTGGGTTTGGGCGGGGTGAGCAGTTCCAGAATCGCCACCATGGCTTTTCGCGGGGCTTCGTCGGCCCATTTTTTGTCGCGCATGATGATCTCCAGCAGTTCGTCCATGGCAGCGGTCCATTCGCGCAGCGCCATCAGCAGGCGGGCTTTGGCAAAGCGTGCATCAAAGTCGCGCTTGTTGGCGGCAATTGCTTCATCAAATTGGGGCATCGTCCACTTGGCATAGGGGCTGGTAGCTATGTAAAGAATAGCGTTCAACCATTGAGCCAGAGCCTCAAAGCGCAGTTGCTTGGGAATTTCGGTGAGTTTGGGCGCGAGTGTGGCCTCGGCTTCGGCAAAGTTGCCCAGGTCAATCAGCAGGCGAATGTAGTCGTAGCGGGTGTCGTCGTTGCCGGGGTCTTTGGCCAGCGCGTCGGCCAGCTTTTCCAGCGCCGCCTGGGGGTCGCCAGCGTCGATCAGCTCCAGTGCTTCATCGGTTTCGGCCTCGGCCATCAGCGCGCCTTCGCTGGGCAGGTTTTTGTCAAGAAAGACCTTGATCTGCCCGGCGCTTTGCGCACCGGTAAAGCCATCCACCGGCTTGCCGCCAAACATCAGGATGCAGGTGGGAATGCTGCGGATGCCAAAGGCACCGGCGAGCTGCTGCTCTTCATCAGAGTTGATCTTGGCCAGCGTGAAACGGCCCTGGTAGTCTTCTTCGAGCTTTTCCAGCACGGGACCCAGCGCCTTGCACGGGCCGCACCAGGGGGCCCAGAAATCGATCAGGATCGGCTGGGTCATCGAGGCGGCAATCACCTCGGACTCAAAATTTTGCAGGGTAATTTCAATCATGGCAATGGCGGGGCTTGGGGTTGGTCGGGGTCAAACGTAAAATTGGCGTATGAAAAATATCCAAATCGGGGTTCTCATGGGTTCCAGTTCGGACTGGGACACCATGCAACACGCAGTCCATATTCTCCAACAGTTCGGCATTGCGCACGAATACCGCGTGGTCTCAGCCCACAGAATGCCTGATGACATGTTCGCCTATGCCGAAACGGCTGTCGGCCGGGGCCTGAAAGCGATCATCGCCGGGGCCGGCGGTGCGGCGCATTTGCCTGGCATGCTGGCGGCCAAGACCACCGTGCCGGTGCTGGGTGTGCCGGTGGCGTCGCGCCACTTGAGTGGGGTGGACTCGCTGCACAGCATCGTGCAGATGCCCAAGGGCATTCCGGTGGCGACCTTTGCCATTGGCGCCTCTGGGGCGGCCAACGCGGCACTGTTTGCGGTGGCCATGCTGGCCAATACCGACATCGTGCTGCGCGCCCGCCTGGAAGACTTCCGCGCCGAACAAACCCAGATGGCACGCGACATGACGCTGCCGCCCGCGTTATGAGCGGCCCGATTCTGCTGCCGGGCAGCACCGGATCAAACGGCGGCCAGCAAACCACGCTTGGCGTGATGGGCGGCGGCCAGCTCGGGCGCATGTTTGTCCAGGCCGCTCAAAGCATGGGCTACTTCACCGTGGTGCTCGACCCCGATGTGATCAGCCCGGCCGGACTGGTGAGCCACTACCACATCCAGACCGATTACCTCGACCAGCAGGGCCTGGCGCAGCTGATGCAGCGCTGCGCGGCCGTCACCACCGAGTTTGAGAACGTACCCGCTGGCGCGCTGGTGACGCTGGGCGATGCCCGCCCCACCGCCCCGAGTGCCGACGCAGTGGCCATCGCGCAGGACCGCATCAAGGAAAAAGCGCACCTGGCGCGCAGCGGTGTGCCGGTGGCCCCTTACGCTGTGATCGAGAACGCAAAACAACTCGCAGCGGTGACAGACGACCTGCTGCCCGGCATCCTGAAAACGGCCCGCCTGGGTTACGACGGCAAAGGCCAGGTGCGCGTCAGCACCCGTGCAGAACTGGCCGCCGCCTGGGACTCACTCAAAAGCGTGCCCTGCGTGCTGGAAAAAATGCTGCCGCTGGCCGCCGAGTGCTCGGTGATCGTCGCGCGTGGCTGGAACGGCGACTGCGTCCACTTCGCGCCGCAGCTCAACCTGCACCGCCAGGGCATTCTGGCCGTGACCCAGGCTTATGAAGGAAATATGCCCCTAGCCCTTGCGCAGCAAGCGGTAGAAGCTACCAAGAAGATAGCGGATGATCTGCACTATGTGGGTGTGTTGTGCGTCGAGTTTTTCGTGCTGACCGAGGGCAGCCCGGAGCGCGAGGCGCTGGGCGCGCTGGTGGTCAACGAAATGGCACCACGCCCGCACAACAGCGGCCACTACACGCTGGACGCCTGTGACCTGTCGCAGTTTGAGCTGCAGGTGCGCACCCTCACCGGCCTGCCGCTGGTGCAACCGCGACAGCACAGCGCTGCAGTCATGCTCAATTTGCTGGGTGATCTGTGGGTGGATGGCGCAACACCGTGCTGGGACCAGGTCTTGGCACTGCCCGGCGTGCATCTGCACCTGTACGGCAAGCTCAGCGCCAACAAAGGTCGCAAAATGGGGCATCTGACGGTGACCGCTGCCACGGCGGACGAAGCTAACGCAACCGCGCTGGCAGCGGCGCGGGTGCTGGGCATCGAGGCATTTTGAGGCGCAGTCGGATGATGGCTTTGGCGCGCTCCATGGCTGAGTGGATGGCTGCGCCGCCAACGCATCAGTCCATGACGGCTGCGGGCTGAAATGGTGCGTGGAGTTAACCTGTGATCCTTCCCGGCAGCGATACTAATTTCATAGCTGCAGGCGAAGACTGTATAAGGGCTGGCAGGCTTTTAGGCCTGCCTACCGAAACAGTCTATGGCCTGGCGGCAGATGCCGACAACGATGCCGCTGTGGCGCAAATTTTTGCCGCCAAAGGCCGCCCGGCAGACCACCCGCTGATCGTGCATGTGGCGGATGGGTCGGTCGTTGACCACTATGCGAGCGACGTGCCAGATTTTGCCCGCGCTCTGATGGCCACCTTCTGGCCTGGCCCGCTGACATTGATCCTGCCGCGCCGGGCTGGCGTGGCCAATGGAGCGGCAGGTGGCAACCCAACTGTAGGCCTTCGCTGTCCGTCGCATCCGGTGGCGCAAGCGTTGTTGCACGAGCTGCTTCACGGCGGCCCGATCACCCCGCAAGGCGCACGTCCGGCGGACCAGACACCACCATCGGCACGCCCGTTGGCGCCCATCTGGGGCCTAGCAGCGCCCAGCGCCAACCAGTTTGGCCGCGTCAGCCCGACCACCGCTGCCCACGTGCAGGGGGAGTTTGGCGATGCGCTGCTGATTCTGGACGGCGGCCCGTGCAGCGTCGGCATCGAGTCAAGCATCATCGACTGCACCCGTGGCCAGCCGGTGCTGCTGCGCCCGGGCTCCATCACACCCGAACAGGTTCTGGCGGCGTGCGGCGTGACAGTGCTTCAAAAAGAGGAGCTATCAGCCCAGGCAGAACAAGCGCCCAAGGCCTCTGGGACACTTGACTCACACTACGCGCCGCGGGCGCGGGTAAGGTTGATGGATGCGGCCACGCTGCAAGCTGGTTTGGACGAGGCGGCCGCTCAACCCGTCTCTGAACACATCGCACCCATGCCCCGGCTGGCAGTCTGGGCGCGCACCGATCTGCACTGGCCGCGACCGCCACACGCGTGGCTGACCCACGAATCTATGGCACTAGATGCCACCACCGCCGCGCAGCAGTTGTTTGCCACCCTGCGCGCGCTGGATGCACAGGGCGTGCGCGAGATTTGTGTGGAAACCCCGCCCGACTCGCCAGAGTGGGACGGCGTGCGCGACCGCTTGCAACGCGCTGCGCATTGATGCCTCGCCGGGGTGACCCAACCGTCGGCGATTGCGCAGAAACAAAAAGCCCCGACGAGCGGGGCCTTTATGGACGCGGTTGATGCGAACGATCAGAACTTGTAGCCCACCTCTACGCCAACAGATGCCGGGTCAAGAGCGATGTCCAGATGCTGTCCGGTAGAGAAGTGCGTCGTCGTGCTCAAGTTTGACTTGGTGTAGTGCATGTCGATAAACCACTTGTCGTTGAGGCTGATCGTGGCACCCAACTGCGCCGTCACCCCCCACTTGCTATCCACCGACAGCGTGGTGGGCGGGCCACCGGGATTGGTGGTGGCGGTGAGCTTGCCACTGCCGGTTTCATCGTAGAAATAGGCGTAGGTGGCACCCAAGCCAACGTAGGGGCGGAACTTGGCGTTGGCTTCCATAAAGCGATATTGCAGGAAGATAGTGGCAGGCAATGACTTGACTTCAGCCATATCGCCAGCACCCGTCAGTGATCCAGCGCCAATGATTTTGTGCTTGAACGGTAGCGACAAAGGAACATCGAAGGAGATGTGGTCGGTGTACATATACGTGACACCACCGCTAAGTTGGGTGTCGCTGCTAACGTCTGCGCGGGTACAACCGCCAGGACCATCGTTATAGTCAGGCGCTGAGAGGCAACCGCTGGATACATGTGGCGAAATTTGTGTGGCGCCTACTCGTACCATCCATGTGCCCGCAGTCTGCGCAAACGCCGCACCTGTGCCTATGAAGAAGGTAGCCACGGCAATGAACTTCATTTTGATGTGCATGTAAATTTCTCCTTGAAGTTCGATAAATCAAAGCCAACCAGCCAGTACCAAGGCCTTATTCACATACTGCGCCAGCAGCTTATGTTCATAGGGCGTAGGGTGAACAGAGTCTGCAAACATGTAGTGAGAGGTATCGCCAGGAATGAGGTTGGAGGTATTGCAAACCAACGAACTACCATCGGATTTTCCGGGTCCCGTGGCGAATATGTTTTTGCCATAACTCAGGTCGCAGGCAACGTCCTTCACGTTTGTTAAGGCATAGTGGGCAGGGTCGTTCAGCTGACGAGTATTTTCTCCATACGCATCTACCAACAAAACACCGCTTACGCCGCTCAATCCAGCGGAAAGCGTGTCGTTAAAAGCCTTAGTCAAAGCCGCGACCAATTGCTGCTGGCTATTGTCTTTGATGGAGCCATCGGTGTTGTAAACAATGGTCGCCATGGCCATGGGGGTGCGGGATACGTTGGGAACGTTGGCCACCACCACATGTGTAGCGCCAGCAGCAAGGATGTTTGTTTTGACCGCATTAACCAAGTCATTTGCTGCCAGCGTCATGCTAGCCACCGCCGCTTGTGCACCAGTGGTTGCGGCGTAGGTGTTTCCAGCTGCTGTTGCTGCGGCACCCGCGGTTGCTCCAATAATTGCGGCGTTGGCCAATGCCGTGGTGGGATAGCTGTTGTTCGCCGCATCGGTCACGGCTGCGGTGATGGCGGCATTGATGATCGTGGTGGCGGTCGCCCCTGATGTTGTCGCCGCAGTGGTAACCGCGCCACCTATAAACACCAATGCGCCAGCCTGTTTGGCTGGTGGTGCCAAGGCAACCAGTTGTGACACTAACGAATTGGCCAAGGCCTGTCCGCCAACTGCAGCAGCGTTGGCGCTGAGCGTGGCGGTTGCTGCAAATAGATCATTTGGTCCTGCCAAAACAGTCACCAAATCACGGTTGGTAAAAGTGTTGCCATCGGCGATGTAATTGGCGATCTGGGCAGTCAAGGGGACCGTCAGTGCCGCCGATCCGTCCGATTTGTAACCCACGCCAGGTTGTTGCGACACCCGCGCACCGCCTTGTGCATAGTTGGTACAGCCCGCTACCGTGGTAACGCCAACACCAAAGCCACCGTTGCGCGCGGCACAGTTCGGCTTTCCAACTGCGGAAGCAGAAACCAACTGAGCCCATGTATAGCTTGGTGTTGGCTCACTACCAATTGCGCCAGAGATGCCATTGATGGTGAATAGGCCGTGAGCCCCCGCTGCAGCCAACGAGGGCACGTTATAGGTGCCCGCATCACTCAGGCTATCACCAAAGGACACAACAGCGCGGTAACTGACGGCTGGCGATTGATTGCCATCCCCACCCCCACCACCGCAAGCCGCCAGAAAAAGCGCCACACCCAGTGCCGCCCCGAGTAATTTAAATTGCCGCATTGAAAGCCTCCAGAAAATAAACAGCACGCCCGTGCTATTTCTGTGTCAAATTGTCAATGCAGCTATGTTTTTAGGAAGTCGGGTAAACCCGCAATCGCACCGAATTCAGCGGTAGCGCAGCTTCATCACCAGGATGGCGGTGGCCAGGGTCAGCGTGATGGCGTTGGAGATCACGATGGGCCAGGCATGCAGCAGGATGCCGTACACCAGCCAGCCTGCTACGCCGGTGGTGAACACGCTGTACATACCCAGCGAGATGCCGCTGACATCCTTGGTCTGGAAGGTGTGCCAGGCCTGGGGCAGAAAGCTCAAGGTGGTCAGCGTGGCGGCTATCGAGCCAACGAGGTCAATCAGGGTCATGGGATCAGGGCACGTTCGGGAGATGCCCGATTGTCAGGGCAAGCGGCCCGCCAGCGCAGGCCAGCGTTGTCAACGGCCCACGGTCGCAGCGGCTGATGGGTTGGCCTCTGCAGCGGCCCAGTCCATCACCGCGTCCATCGCCCGGCGCGCACCGCTGGCGTTGGGGTGGTTGATGATGGCCACCAGACACAGGTGGTGGCCGTTGCTGCCATGCACGTAGCCGGCAATGGCCAGCACATCGCGCAGACTGCCGGTCTTGAGGTGCGCGCTCGCGGGTGCGGCGTGACTGCCCTTGAGGGTGCCGTCCAAGCCCACCACCGGCAGCGACGACATCAGCTCAGGCATGAAAGGCGACAGGTAAGCCACCTGCAACAGCCTCGCCAGACCCGCCGCGCTGATGCGACCCTGGCGTGACAGGCCTGCACCGTTGTCCACAATCGGCACGGCCAGGGGCCGCGTGGCAGATGCCGCGGTGGCTGGTGGAATGACGCGGCGGGACCACCACTGGCGCAGCACCTCCTGGGCGGCCTCAAAGGTGGCGGGCACCTGGGGAGCGGTGCCCGTGTTGTCAAGCGCCAGCGTCAAAAACAATTGCTGCGCCATGACGTTGTTGCTGTATTTGTTGATGTCGTGGATCACCTCTGCCAGGGTGGGCGAGACGACTTCAAACGTGGGGCTGGTCGCAGGCGCGCTGCCGTCGTGCACGCTGCCTGTGAGCTTGCCGCCCAGGCTGCGCCACAGGCCCTCGACCGCGCGGCTGGCGTAGCTGGCCGGGTCAACGTAGGCCACCGGCCAGACCTTTTCACCACAGCCCAAGGGATAGCTGCCGGCAAAACGGATGCGTGCAGGGTCGGCAAAGTCAGCCTGCAGGCCGGCACGGTAGTCGCCGCAGGCAGTCGGGCCGGCCATGGCCAGGGGCACGCTGCGCGGCATCTGCACGCCCCACAGCGGCGGGTCCATCTGCACGCGCGCCAGCTGGTTGGCCGGGTCGGGCACAAAGGTCATCAGGATGGATTTGAAGTTGATCAACAGCGCGTCGGGGCTGGCGTTGTAGGGGCGCAGCGGCTCGCCGTCAAAGTCACCCGGGTTGATGTTGGGCGGGGCAAAAGCGCTGCGGTCGAGCACGATGTCACCGTCAATTTTGTCAATGCCCAAACCCTGCACGCGGCGCAGCAGCAGCCATAGTTTTTCCAGCGACAGCGCCGGATCACCCTGCCCGGCAATCACCAGATTGCCCTTGAGCACGCCATTTTGCACACGACCATCGGCCCAAACCGGCGTGCGCCAGGTGTAGGCCGGGCCCAGAAGGTCCAGTGCGGCGGTGGTAGTGACCAGTTTCATCACCGAAGCCGGGTTGACAGGCACATCAGCGCGCCAGCTCAGGCGCGGTGGCGACTGGCCGTCGGCATCCACCAGCATCAGGCTCAGCGCCTCGGGCGGCACTTGCGCGCGAGCCAGTGCTTCGGTGATGGCTGGCGGTAGCGGTTGGGCCAGCGCGCCGAGCGCACCCAGGCTCACAGCGAGCGCCAGCGCGCCGCTGCGCAGATAGCGGTAGGGTTGGGTCAAAGTCATTGGCATGACAGGATTATGCGAGACAATGATGCCGGAGTGCTGCCGTGTGTGCCCAGTCTGGCATGGCCCTTGATCGCTGTTGCCCGTTCACGGCTTCGATGCCAAAATAAGATGCAAAAAAACCGCCAAGGGAAAAAACATGCATGCATCGACAGCCAGCGTGCCCAACACCGTCCAGGGCCTGCTCAAACGGCTGGAGCAACTCAACGAGGTTGGCGCATCGCTATCGGGTGAGCGCGACACCACCCTCCTGCTGGAGCAGATTCTGCTGGCTGCCAAAACCATCACCCATGCCGATGGCGGCACCCTTTACCGCATGCTCGAAGACGGCCAGACACTGCGTTTTGAGATCTTGCGCACCGATTCGCTGCAGATGGCCATGGGCGGCACATCGGGCACGCCGGTGGATTTTCCGGACGTTCACCTGCTGACCGACGATGGCCAGCCCAACGACTATCTGGTGGCGGCCTATGCGGCCATTCACGGTGTCACGGTCAATGTCGAAGATGTGTACAGCAACACCGACGCGTTTGATTTTTCGGGGACCTGCCTGTTTGATGCCCGCACCGGCTACCGCTCACAATCGTTTTTAACCGTGCCGATGCGCGACCACGAGGGCAAGACCATCGGCGTGCTGCAGCTAATCAATGCTCTGGCACCGGAGACCGGCGCGGTACAGGCGTTTTCGCAGGCCGACCAGCGCATGGTGGAGTCGCTGGCCTCGCAGGCGGCCATTGCGCTGAGCAACCGGATGCTGGTGGCGCAGCTTGAAGAGCTGTTTGAAGCCTTTGTCGGCCTGATCAACCTGGCGATTGACGAAAAATCGCCCTACACCGGCGGCCACTGCCAGCGCGTGCCAGCGCTGACCATGATGCTGGCCGACGCCGTGGCCCGCACCCAGACCGGCCCCATGGCGGGATTCCGGATGAACGAACAGGACCGATACGAGCTGAAAATTGCCGGGCTGCTGCATGACTGCGGCAAGGTCACCACCCCGGTGCATGTGGTGGACAAGGCCACCAAACTGCAGACCCTGTTTGACCGCATCGGCCTGATCGACACGCGCTTTGAGGTGCTCAAACGCGACGAGGAAATTGCCGCGCTGCGCAAGCAGCTCGCCCTGCGTGCGCCGCTGGATGCCGCTGCCGAGGCGGCCATCATGCGCCGCTGCCAGGCCCGCCAGAGCGCACTGGACGACGACCGCGACTTTTTGCACCGCTGCAATATCGGCGGCGAAGCCATGCCCGAGGCCGATGTGGCCCGGGTGCGCGCCATTGGTACGCAAAACCTGTGGCGCAACGCGGACGGCGTACGGGCTGAGTTCCTGAGCGCCGACGAGATGGACAACCTGTGCATCCTCAAAGGCACACTCACCGCAGCCGAGCGCGAAACCATCAACCACCACATCGTCGCCACCATCAAGATGCTGGAAAAGCTGCCTTGGCCACAGCATCTGAAAAACGTGCCCGAGTTCGCCGGTGGCCACCACGAGCGCATGGACGGCAAGGGCTACCCCAGGGGGCTCACGCGTGATCAGATGTCGGTGCAGGCGCGCATCATGGGCATTGCCGACATTTTTGAGGCACTGACCACCCGTGACCGACCCTACAAGTCAGGCATGAAACTGTCTCAGGCCATGCGTATCCTGAAGGAATTCAAGGACAACGGTCACATTGACCCCGACCTGTTTGACGTGTTTGTGCAGCAACAAGTTTACCGCCGCTACGGCGAGCAGTTCTTGAACCCCGAGCAGCTTGACGATGTGTTGCTGACCCTCTGAGCGTGAGGGTGCCACCTGCCACGGATAATGCCGGGCATGCCAGATTCCCGACACCCCGCTCTTGCGCGTTTTTCACCCCGCACGGTGGGTCTGGCTGCGGCTGGGGTCACGGTGCTGATCTGGACCTCGTTCATCTTGATCGCCCGCGCCTCCAGCGACCCGGCGCGCGGCGGTGTGCTCACCCCTTTTGACATTGCCTGGTGCCGCATTCTGGGGGCCAGTCTGATCCTTGTGCCCTGGGGCGCTTGGCTGGTGCGGCAGGACCGTGCCCGTGGCGTGCGGGGGTCGTCCTGGTTGCGCGTATCGCCTTTACCTGGCTACATCACCGTCAAGGTTGGTTTTTTTGGCGGGTTGCTGTACGCGATGCTGGCCTACAGCGGTTTTGTCCACGCGCCAGCGCTGCATGCCTCGGTGCTGATGCCCGGCAGCCTGCCGCTGTGGACGGCGCTACTGGCGATGTGGCTACTGCGCGATCGCATCACCCCTGCACGGGCCATGGGGCTGGCGCTGATCGTGCTGGGCGACTTGCTGGTGGGCAGTTTGAGCCTGCTGCGGGCCTTTGACGGTGGCTCGGTCTGGTTGGGCGATGTGCTGTTCATGAGCGCGGCCATGTGCTGGGCCACCTACAGCGTGCTGGCGCGGCATTACAAGCTCGATGCCGTGCGCGCCACGATGGCGCTGACCACCTTTGCCTGTGTGACGTACCTGCCGATGTACACCGCGCTGGCCCTGACCGGGGTGGTCAAGGCACATATTTTTCATGCACCGCTACGTGATGTGCTGTTCCAGATGGTGTTTCAGGGCTGGGGGTCGGTGGTGATCTCGGGGGTGACTTTCACGCAGATGATCCGCCACTTTGGCCCGGTGCGCTCGACCATGATCACCGCGTTGGTGCCGGGCCTGTCCGCCCTGGGGGCAGTGCTGTTGCTGGGCGAGCCATTGCACTGGAACCTGGTTGCGGGGCTGTTGCTGGTGACAGGCGGCATCCTGTTCGGGGTGCGCGCCGCTGCGCCAAATACTTTAAAAAGAATAGCTGTTACCGCAATGCCTGAAAGGGCAGGAGGCTGATTTGTCTTATAACTTCAACGTCAAGGCGGATGCGCGTAGGCCACCGGAGTGGCCATGAATCTGCTGGCCTTTGACACCAGCACCGAGTGGATGTCGATCGCGGTCTGCCGCACGGGTGTGCCCGCGCCTTGGGTGCATTCGGCCGCTGGCGGCGCGCGGAGTTCAACGCACCTGATTCCAGAGATCCAGCGTCTGTTGGCGCAGGCCGGTCTGCAACTGGCCCAGCTCGATGCCATCGTCTTCGGTGCCGGACCGGGATCGTTCACCGGGCTGCGTACGGCGTGTTCCGTGGCGCAGGGGCTGGCCTTTGGCGCGGGCGTACCGGTGCTGCCGGTGGACACGCTGCTGGCGGTGGCTGAAGAGGCGCGGGTGCAAACCGGCAGTACCGAACCCTTGGACATCACCGTGTTGCTGGAAGCTCGCATGGATGAAATGTATGCGGCCAGCTATCAATACAAGAGTAGCTTGTGGAAGCCAGTCAAGCCCTGCAGCCTGATCAAGCCTGAAGCCCTGGTCTGGGACGGCCGCAGCATGCTGGCAGGCAATGTGTTTGCCGCCTATGGCACGCGCCTGCCCGATGGCCCAGGCTTGCGCCTACTGGCGCTGCCCACTGCCACCGCCATGCTCCGCCTGGCTCCCGCGCTGCTGGCTGCCGGTGGCGCGGTCCCGGCGGCGCAGGCGCTGCCCACCTACATCCGCGACAAGGTGGCGCAGACCACTCTGGAGCGCGCCGCGCTGAAAACGGCCGCCCAAGCGCTGGCGGCCCCGCTTGCCGTGTCGCCGTTGGCCGATGCCCCGCTTGGCCCACATCACCCATGAACGCCCAGCTCCAGCCTGTCGAGGCACGCTTTGAGCCCATGCGCGAGGCGGATCTGGACGCGGTGGTGGCGCTCGAACAGAGCGCCTATGCGCACCCGTGGCAGCGGCGGCACTTTGCCGACTGTCTGGCCGGTGGCTACCAGGCACAGCTGCTGCTGGCGGGCGACACGTTGCTCGGCTATTTTGTCGCCATGCAGGGGTTTGAAGAGGCGCATCTGCTCAACCTGGCTGTGGCTCCCGCTTACCAGCGCCAGGGCTGGGCGCAGGTGCTGCTGGATGCGCTGGCGCTGTGGGCGCGCGGCCGGGCACTGCAGTGGGTCTGGCTGGAGGCGCGCGCCAGCAACACCCGCGCGGTGCAAGTCTATAAAGCGCACGGTTATCGCTACGTGGGCCTGCGCAAGCAGTATTACCCGGCCAGCCACGGCCAGCGCGAAGATGCGCTGGTGATGAGCCTCAAGCTCGACTGATGCGCGCGCTGAATTTTTT
>CAIVHU010000137.1 GCA_903905735.1 uncultured beta proteobacterium | reverse complement strand
ATAATCCAGGCAATCCGCGTCCGTCTGAAACCATGCCTGAAACTCCCCTAGAGAACCGGGGTACTGAGCGCCTGCACGGGGATAAGGATGGGTCATGAAAGGAGTCTACACACAACTCCGGTTAAATGGAGAGCCCAGAGACGCGTTATGCGCCACGACCGGTGTATTGCCGACAAACTGACAGGCTTCCCGCATGACCTTGGACACTGGCGGTGCCGCTGCAATCATGGCGTTGGTGATGCCGGTGATGTAGGTCACTTCAGCCGGAATCCGCCGACCCGCATTCATCAGGCTCTGATAGCGTTCAACGACCTGGCCATCACGGACCAGGGTAATGGCGATCTCGGTGGCTCTGTCGCCGTAGTTTGGTGATAGGCCAGTGGTTTCAAAGTCCAGGACGGCGACGGTTTCCATGTTCAGCGCAGTCTACGAATCCGGGCATTGGTGGTGTTGACATCGAAGCCCTTCGGGTCAAAGGGTCCACCATGCCAGTTCCAGCATTCAAAATGCTCTTCGTCCTCGGGGTCGGTCATGGACCTTACAAAGTCCTCAAACCCACCGGTACCACCAACGTCTTCCGGTGGGCAGGCGTTTTCACCAGTCAGGCACAGCGGCCAATCGTTGTAAGGCGTGGCAGCCATGATGCCCTCAACCTGCACCCGATGCCGCCAGCCATCGCCAAAGTCATACTCATATTCAAACTCTGTGACAGAATCTTTGAGCACATTGCCCAGGGTGAATTTCCTGTCATCCTTCAGATCGTCGTCGCCATCCAAGCTGTCAATGTTGGTCATGCCATAGCGCTCACCGGCGATCCTGATCTCGTGCAGGTGGCTGTTGGTCCAGCCAAAGGCTTCCTGAATGACGCGATCCAGTTTGGAGAGCTTCAAATTCCCTGGTATCCACAACCGCCGCCAGATCATCGGTGTGATGTCCAGCAACGCAATGTGGAGTTGGTAGATGCTTTGCGGTGCTGCGGATTGTTTGGTGCTTGCCATGGTCGGGCATTATGACTAACGTCACGGTGTGGCTCAAAACGGTCAGGGCCTGGACCCTCAGCTGCCGTGAAATCATTGGGCAGCGGCACATGGCCATGGCTAACGATGACAAGTTGGTTTGACCAGCCATCCACACGCGACTCAAGTTCTGCCAGCTACAACCCGTGCCTGCACCCACGAAAAGATTTCGTCTTCAATCCACCCCGCCGCTCACTCCCAGGCTCACCGGTTTCGGAAAACTCGCATCATGCCTCGGTGAATTTGGGTTCATCCGATCGTAGATCGTTGATCGCGACAGGCCCGTACGCTCCATCACCTGCTTCAAGCGCAGGATCACCGGACCCCTCGGACTGGGTTCCAGGGCAGAAGCGCCTCAACATCTTCAACCGTTTTTGCGGCTGGTAATTCGCGTAGTACTCGACGCAGCCAGGCATACGGTTCCACGCCATTGGCCTTTGCCGTTTCCACCAAGGAATAGATGACGGCGCTGGAGTGTGCGCCGGCAGGTGTGTCACTGAACAGCCACGACCTT
>CAIVHU010000136.1 GCA_903905735.1 uncultured beta proteobacterium | reverse complement strand
GGGCCACAACATCCGGATCAGCTCATCCTTTTGCGCGTGGCTGAGTTGGCTGAGGTCGGGCAGGTTTCGCATCAAGATCCATTATCGCTCACTATTTCATAGCGAAGATGAATTGGCCCTTATTGGGTGCTGAGTAGTTACCTTTTGTTAAGCAAGACTGGCTGGAATTCTTTAGCGTTTGGCTGATTCACCACATTGAGACTTCAGACAGGCAATTGGTGGCTTACCTCTCCGAGCATCCTGTGCCCAAAGAGCGGTGAAGCATATTTGCCAGCTGGGTACGGCTGTGTTTTGCGAGCAAGCAGTTGACTGTGCGAACCAGAGAATAGGATGCCAGCACATCCGTAGGCATCACCAGTGCCTTCATGTCGCAACACCGATGCACAGCAATGGTCTTGAGCACCGTGAGAAATGAGTCCCATGAAATTTTTCTACGTCAAGCTTCCGGTTGGTCCCAAACTTGAGGGTAGTGAGCAGATATTCCACGACGAAATGGAATCAGCCTTGACGGCTCACAATTTAGGCTCCGTTCTGGGGTGGGGTGACTCTTTGTCCCACCTGGATGCCTGCGAACGTCCTCGCTTGGCTTTTCACCGAGAAGATATCGAGGTCACTGACATAGAGCCGGCGTTGTCACTGCTCCAACGAACACTCGTGGCACTCGATGCGCCGCAAGGGACCGAGATTCACTACACCTTGGCAAACCGCCCAGGGACTACTTGAAACTCGGCGGTAAGTTGTTTAAACAACCGGCGCCACTTCTCTTCAAAGTCGTTGCCGCTTCATGGTTTTGCTTCTGGCTTTATTCAAGATGCCAGGGAAGCTGTAGGGTAAAACAGGCTTGATGACATACCCATCGGCGCGCAACTCCACAGACGCATTCAAGTCTGCCAGCTGAGTTGAGCTGCTGACCATCAAAAAGACCGAGTTTGGTGATACCTTGCGCAAGCGTTTCAGCACGGTCCAGCCATCTGTGCCGGGCATGTGAATGTCAATCAACACAAAATCAGGCTGTTTTTTCGTTGCAATGCTGCACGCGTCTTCGCAGTCACAGGTGGAAAACACCTTTGAGCAGCCAATGTTTTCCAGGACATTGACAATGGCCACACATGCAAATGCGTCGTCATCGACCACCAAGTAGCTACAGTCGCCTAGTTCCTCTTTCATCCAATTCTCTCCATTCACTATTTGTGCACCATTGCCAGTGCAGTTGATAATTTCTTTGCTCATCGCAACATGGGATCCCACGCACGCGTAGCCCGGTGTCAATCGGCCTTCATCTGAACTTCGAGCAAAATCCACAAACTTTCGACGATAGATCCGGAGATAGCAGTAGCTGTCGCAGACACGGTCATCTGCGATCCATCCTTACGCCTGAGCAATGCCACGCCGCAAAATCGGCCACCCAAAGCCAGGACAGGCAGACTGTCCTCAAGCAGTTCGGCACCGTCTTCGCCGCAAAAGACTTGACTCAGCGCGAGTCCAGACAATGCATCGTCCTCATAGCGAAACAGGGAATGTGCCGCCACATTCGCCCAGGTCACGGAGTGCTGACCGGCTTTGAGCACAGCGATTTGGTCATGCGACAACATGGCATCGAGTTCTTTGCTACGTGCAAACGGTTGTTCATACCGCGTGACCAATCGTGACTCGCGAAGCACAACCATCAAACTGTCCTGGTTTTGCACAAAAATGCTGACTTTTAATGTCTGCTGCGACTGTCCCGAGTCCACTTTTTGTTCCGAATAGCCAACCACTGGCAAATCTTCACAAACTACACCACTGCGATTCGTAAACTCGTTCGCCAAATTCTCCAGCTCTGGTCTTGCCCTTCGCAACAAGGCAAACAGATTGTCAATTCGACCATTGACCGTCATCTGCATCAGAATCTGGGCAGCCACGGGGTTCAGCATCTGAATGTCGCCGTTGCGATTCGCCTGCACAAACCCCAAAGGCGTGCGGTAGAGAAACTGCAGCAGATCCTCATACATGATTTTGTAGTCGGTGTCCATCAATATGACCCTTGACTCATGACAGGCGTTTGATCAGCAGGAACTGCATGGCTATTTCAGGCGAGGCCAGCAGTCTCAGCTTGACCGGTGTGGGGCGCATGCGCCAGGTGAGCACAAAGTCCAGCGTTTCGTCAAGTCCCACTGATTCTTGTTGCGCATCGGCATACTTTTGCGCGACAAGATAGTTGTTCATGCACTGGGCAATGTCGGTAAAAAAGTGTCGCCCGACAACTCGCTCCTTTGACAACCCCGCCGCCCTTGATTCGAACAGGTTGTAAAGCCGCACTGAGCAGTCCCGATCAAATCCAATGATTCCAAACTCAATGGTGTCCAAGCTTGGCTCATCCATCACGGCCAATGTAGTCAGAATATCTGGCCGTTCAAAAACTATCGAGGGTAGTGAATCCACAATATGTCCTTCTGTGTTGATTTGCATGGGTCATTGTCTGGCCACCCAAACTTGCGGTGTCAGCGCGCCACCTGTCGCTACCGACGCGTTCATTGTTGGGCTTCCTTCAGGGCCTCTACCATGCACAGCCATCCGAGCGCCCCATCCGGAAGGAGCCGAGGTGCGATAGCTTTGGCCTGAAATCGCTGCAAACCCACGCCATACACGTGGTGTCGCCATTGCGTCTGCCAGCCCGATTTGGTTTGTGCCGCGCGTTCGATGGCCTCGATCACTGTGGGCAAGTCTGCAGGCATCACCTGGTTGAACCATTGCTTTGCCTGCTGCTCACCGGATTGATCCGGCGTGATATGCATGGCGTTCAATGCCGCCGTGCTGAAAGACAAACACCGGTACTGGCCGTCCGAGAGTCGCTGCAATTCAAAGAGCATGTGCGGCACGGTAGCCAGAACCGAACGCAACAAAGCCCCACGTTCAATATCGGCCAGATCCAGCAGACGCAGGCTTTCAAAGTGGGTCAGCTCCGGGTGCGCTTCACGGATAAATGTCACCGCGCAACGTTGTCCCATATAGAGCATCGTACCGATGCTGATATGCGCCAGGAACGTGGTGCCGTCTTTGCGCAGGCAAGGCAGTGGTTTGCCCACAATCCCCATTTCCCGAATGCTGGGCAGATGGCCGTAAAGCTGCCGCTCTCTTTTGTGTGCGGCGCGCATGTTGGTGGGTATCAGTTCTTCCACAGTGATACCTTGCATGGCATGCTCAGGGTAGCCAAACAACTTGGTCGCAGCCGCATTCGCCCGGACGACGCTTCCACCGGCAGCCACGATAACAATCCCATCAGGCGACACATTGACGAGGTTCAGAAATTCCGCGTGCGCGCCGTCCAGGCGACTGACGTGCTGCGTCAAGCTCACGTTGGCAGACGCCAGATCCGCCATGGACTCCTTTAGCCTGGCGTTGGTCGCCGCAAGGTCTTCAAACAACTCTTCGGCAGTGAAAACACGGTCCAAGGCTCGCGTGGTCTGATACGCTTTCAGAATGCCGTACCCGAGGATCGAAAAGCCTGCCAAGGTAAGACCATGAGCCAACCACCACTGATGGTTCCAGGGGCTTGACAAAGCGAACGACAGAGATGCCACGACTAACCACGCCAAGGCCATGCCAAATTCACGCATCAGCGGTGAACGCAAGGGCATGCGATAGAGCAAAAACAGGGCGGCAAGATTGCATCCAGCCGCAAGGAGCTCAGGTATGAGGTGGACCCAAGCCTCTGACGCTAGGGAGCTCAGGGCGACGAGCGCCACAAAAGCGTTGACACCCAGCAACAAGAACAGCCAGCGCGCCCATAGCTGCAAGCCCTCACGCTTATCCAAGGTATCGGCTGGCTGCCCGACACGCAACATGGCCATCAACAGGCAGCCGCCCATCACCAAACGCGACGCTGGGCCATAGAGCAGAAACAGCGGCATATAGCGGTCGGCGATCGGCGTAAAGATGCCGTGCATCGAATGCACCACCGTGAATCCGATAAAGGCCTGGGTCAAACGCCGCAGCAGCACAATGCCTGATCGCCGGTAGCACAGCCAACTCACGTAGCCAATGCCAGCCCCTTCCAGCATGACGAGAACGATGACAACCCCATGAAAGCCGTGATTCACAAACGTCAGCGTCTGATCTTGCCAAAACTGCAGGTAGATCACCGGCAGGACAGGCAAAGCAAAGACCGCCCACTGCAGCCATTTCAGAACCCTGGCGATCCACTTTTCTGTCAGCGGTTCAAGAGTGAACGCAGATTTATTCATATTGGGTTCATGCAGGCATCTGCATGGAATCGAGTCGCTTCCTAATTTCTTCCAACACGCCCTCCAGCGTCTCAATCAGCCCGGCAATTGGTTCAACGGGCAAGGTGCTGGTGTGCATGATTCTTTCCTCCACGGCTCTGGCCTGCTGTTGGGTACTCGTTGCAGTCAGAAAGCCGGCAGCCCCTTGAAGTTTGTGGGCCAATCGCTGAATTTCCTGCTGATCGCCGTCCTGCGACAGTTGACGCAAGCTTGCAGGTGCTTCTGCATAGCTGGCCAGGAAGGCGTTCAAAAACTTGATTTGACTTTCCGGTTTTCTCAGACTCTTGGCCAGGCTATCCCAATCCACCAGCGTAGATGCCTTTGTCGACGGCATCAAACGCGCGGGAAGGCTATCGACGATTGACTCGTGGGCCGCAGAATCCAATGCTCGGCGCACGCCACCAACCAGCACATCAATGTCAATCGGTTTGCTGATGTGATCGACCATCCCGGCGGCGAGGCACTTCGCGCGATCCTCTGGCATCGCAAACGCCGTCAGGCCTAGTACCGGCAAAAGGGGGCGCACCTTCAGCGCTTGCACGGTCGTTTCATAGCCATTGAGCCCCGGCATTTGCACGTCGGTCAGGAACACGTCAAATGGTTGCGGTGAAGCAAGCAGTTCCAGAGCCAGATCACCCCGACCTACCACGGTGCAAGATGCGCCCTCTTGCTGCAGCAATTCGCGCAACACCCACTGATTGACTTCGTCGTCTTCAGCCGCCAGAACGCATACGCCCGACAGACGAGGCTGGCCTGAATCAGGCTCATCGGACAAAGGCCTGCGTTGAATATCGTTCGAGATGGCCGACTGAAACGGGATTCGAACGGTGAAACAACTGCCGACACCAGGCTGGCTTGACACATCGATTCGTCCACCCATCATTTCCACAAGCTGCCCGCAGATGGCCAAACCCAAACCTGTACCACCATATTGGCGGGTCGTTGAAATAGCACCCTGCTCAAATGGCTTAAACAGGTGCAGCATGGTTTCTTCCCCGATGCCCATACCGGTGTCGATCACCGACAACATCAACCAGCCGGAGTCGACCATCATGGAACTGGTGGCCGATAGCCGAACGTCCCCCTTCTCGGTAAATTTGACTGCATTACCAAGAAGGTTGAGTAGCACCTGAATGAGCCGGGTATCGTCGCCCATGATGGCCTGCGGAAGCGGCACATGGCAATCAACTCGCAAGGCCAATCCCTTGGACTCGGCGATGGGTCGAATCAGTCTCACAGCGCGGTCGATGACATCGTTCGGATCGATCGGTCGCATTTCGAGTCGAAGTTTCCCAGCCTCTATCTTAGCCAAGTCCAGCACATCATTAATGAGGGTCATCAGCAAACGACCCGAGTCCTGAATCTGTGACAAATACGGCCACGACACAGACAAATTTGGGTTACGCTGACCCACCTGAGCAAGACCCATGACGGCGTTGAGCGGCGTCCGAATCTCATGGCTCATATTGGCCAGAAATTCACTTTTGGCACGGGCTGCGGCGTTGGCCTGGATGAGTGCTGTATTCAATTCAATGGTGCGTTCGTCCACCAAATGAACAAGCTCATCACGATGGCGCATTGACTCTTGTTCCAGGATCGTCTGCTCTGTCATATCTTGCACAGTCACTACCCAGACGCAGGAGCCATCGGGTTGCTGAATCGGTACCGAACTGTTTCCCCGGTGCCAGCGCTGCCCCTGTCGTGGCAAGTCCACCCGCCAGGTCGCACTCCAGGGCATTAGCGTGGCGCAGGACTTGTCAATGCTCAGTTCAAGTGCGCGAGCATCTTCGGGTACCAGGCGGGTCAGGACCCTTGTGGCATCCTGTTTGACGTCGTCGGCAGTGAGTTCAAGCATTTGAACAATACCGGCACTTACAAAGGGAATCTGAAAAACACCATCGGGAAAGCGCTGGAACAGGTAGGTCACCCCTGGCACCTGATCGACCACCATACGTAACATTTGCGCCTGCCCACGCAATTGGATGCGGGGTTGCCTGAGCATGAATTGGCTGATCACCCACAGCATGGCCCAGTAGGCCCATAGTTTCAAAAGGTGCCCCACCAGGTTCGTCAGACCAGACATCTCTGCAAAGGTGGTAAAACACAATTCAGCGACAACACTCAAGGCCAGCACCCCCAGCAATGACTGTTTCAATGAGCGGTCGATTGCTTTTTGTTGTTGCATGATTTGCAACGCTGCGATGACGTAGGCAAGAATGATCACCCACTCCCAGGCAATCTTGAACGGGGTCAGGCCCTGCCCGGCAACCCAAGCCACTGGGAAAAATCCTTGGAAAACTGCAGCCACCATCACGGCTGCGGACGCGCCATAGAGTGCAAACAAACTCGTGGGCAAGCGGTTTTTCCGCAAAAAAAGTGGTGCCAGCAGAAAGGCGCTGGCTTGCAGACTTCGCGCACACATCCACAACAAAGGCGGTGTATCAGGGGGGGAAATTGCGGACTGTCCCATCCCCTCGAAGGTCAGCAGATGGAATACATCGATCACGGCGGACCAAAAATAGCCGATTGCAATGCAAGACAGGAAGGTGTTTCGGGTAAAGGTGAAGGTATACCGGGCGATCAGGTAGAGGGCAATTCCGATCACCACGGTAACCAGTTCTACCAGGGAGTGAAACCAGGCGTAATTCAGCAGGCTAACGCAGAACAGGAATCCTGCCATCAGAAAGGGCAGCGCGAGAAATGCCCAGACCGTCTCTGGTTTATCAATCTCGTCGTCCAGTTGCTTCAGGAATGACAGTGTCATCGAGGCTCCGGGCGCAGGCCAGCAATCGCGAGCGCACTCACTGGCGCTGTTCCAGCCATTTGCTCATGGAAGCAGCGGGTATGGCGGGTGAAAAAAGGTAGCCCTGAACCATGTCACAGCCCAATTCCGCTGCCAACGCAAAATCCTCTTCGGTCTCCACCCCTTCACCCACGGACACCAAGCCCATACGCTGAGCCAGCATCACATTGGACTCAAAGATAGCGCGTGAACGTGCGTCCTGCGCCGCCCCATGCACAAAGGCGCGATCCACTTTGAGTTCGGTAAATGGAAGTTGATGCAACTGCGCCAATGAAGAATAGCCGGTGCCAAAGTCATCAATCGACAAACCAAAACCCTTGAGCCGCAAGCGCGAGAGTATTTCCTGCGCCAGCGCCATATTTTCTGCCACTTGGCTTTCGGTAATCTCGATCACGATATCGGTCGGTTCCACCCCAGCATCGTTGCACCAGGTCATCAGAAGTTCGGGCAGGCTGCGATCATGCAGATTGCGCGCCGATAGGTTCACCGACATACGGACCGTGATGCCACTCGCAAGCCATTGACCCAACTGGCGCAAGGCATCACGGCACACCACCTTCAGCACTTCATCAATCAGCCCCACACCCTCAGCTAGCGTGATGAAAGACAGCGGTGGAATGTATCCACGGGTTGGATGCTTCCAGCGCGCAAGCACTTCCACGCCCACCGTTGACCGGTTGCTAACGTCGATTTGTGGCTGATACCACGCCGTAATTTCACTTCTTGCAATGCCGCCCTTCAACTCATCGAGCGTGATCGGTTGGACCTGTACAGGTGTTCTTTTTTGTACAAAATTGATTCTCGCAAGCAGCTTGGCAATCTCGTTTGATTCGAAGGGCTTTTGCAAGACGCCCAGCATGTTCAAGCCAGCCGATCTGCCCATGGCCTCACAGGACTTGAGGATGCGCCAGTCAGCCCCACTGAGCAGTATGACCCCGCCGGTGTAGTGACGGGCACCCAAATGACGGATCAGTTGCACACCATCCATACCCGGCATCTGCAGATCGCAAAACAAGACCGTGGGTATCTGGCCGGCGTCGAGCCTGGCCAATGCCCCGGCACCACTTGCCTCTTCAGTCACCTCATCAAACCCCAGTTCCTGCAGCAACAAGGCCATCAAAGTCGTGACCAGACAGTCGTCATCGACCACCATCACGGCAATGGAACTGTCAAGGGACGAAGCGTCTGTCATCGAAGAACCACCGCAATTTGTAATGTCACGATCATCCAGTCCCGAGCCACTTCAAACCATGCTTCGCAAGCAAATCTCAGTGCAATCAGCGACTTTCGCGCCATCCGGGGGGGTGGTTCAAAGGATCGGATTTCCTGAACCCGCAGGATGTCAAGGCAGTATTCTTCTTGGCCGAGTTTGAAAGCCAGGAACTCATGGATGCTGAAGACCGCAGAGGCCCGGGTGGCTTCAGGCGCAACTGGTGCCGGACTTGCGTGTGGTATAGGCAGATCATTCATTGATTTGGCCTATCTTGGGTTTTTTATGAAGGTCGACGTGGCAGGCTGGCTCACCACCTCAAGCAGTTGTTCAAACTCGGTGGCTTTGTCAAAAAACCAGTCGGCACCCAGTGACAGGCACTGTGTCCGGTAACCGTCATCGGCATGGATGGTGAGTACCGCCACGCATAGCCTGGGGGAAATCTGTTTGAGTGTGCCGATGATCTGCGTGGCCAGGCCGTCAGGCAGATGCAAATCCAGAATCACCAGCGCGGGTGGGTCAAACCAGGCGCTCTGCAAGGCCTGGGCGAGCGTCCCGACCTCTGCCACGCTGGCGATACCTGCAATGCTGGCCAGCAGCCCGCGCAGGCTGTCGCGGATCGGCTTTGAATCATCAACCACGAGCAATTTGATGGGC
>CAIVHU010000135.1 GCA_903905735.1 uncultured beta proteobacterium | reverse complement strand
GATTGCCATGGACTTCCCCTTCCGAGTTAGTTGATGAGAGCTTGAATCCCCATCTTGGCACTGAGTTGCCCGTTGCCGCAATAGCGGCTAACTCGGGACAGGGAAGTCCCTTTCATTCATTTGGGGGATGGCCAAATGAGCAAATGTCATGAACACTTGTCTTTCTACAAGTAATCCTGAATCAAAAAGTTTCCTGCGGCTACGACAGCGAGATCGTTCAACCCGACTATGAACTCCTGGAAGTTCTCGATGTGCTATCTGGGCTTCGCGCAGTCCAACTACCCCTTGAATGAGTGGTTCCGGCCTGGCTTCTTTGGCAATTTATGATTCACTTACCTAAATCAGTCATCTGGGAATGGATATGAGACGTAGACCAAAAACAAGCCCGGCTGAAGATATTGTTGTCATCGCATCTAAGCTGCCCTGGTGGGTTGCTCTGGGTCTGGCTGTCATCAGTTACCTGGGGCTGCATGCTTATGTGAGCCAATCGACAACCATCGCGCCGGCTTTGCCTGGACAGGTGTCGAGCTACATGATGCCGGCGATTCTCAAAGGTCTGGCCACAGCAGGCCAGTTCATCCTGCCCATTCTGTTTAGTGTGGCGGCCCTGTTGTCCTGGGTCCAGCAGCGAAAACAGGTTGCCAGCTCAAAATCGATTGCACCCTTTAGCACCGGGCAGCACCAGGCGAACGCCAGCATTGCCCCAAGTTGCCCGCTGTGCGCCAGCCAAATGGTCATGCGCGGTGCAAAGCGTGGCGCCAATACTGGCAAGTCCTTCTGGGGGTGTTCACAATATCCGCGCTGCAAGGGGACCCGGGAGGCTGACTGATTTCGGTACCCCTGACCATGGCGCAAAGCTGGGGTCCCACTGGACCCGGAAAACTCTTCACCGGCGCGCCCGCCTGGCGACTGAGGCTTGACGGCCATCAGTTCTCGCTTACGGTTGGAGGAAAGACCCAGACTGGGAGCGTCTTAGGTCTGGAAGCGGTGAAGATTGCCCAAGGCACGTTTTGGTCTGCCCTTCATTTTCCTGCTCGCCAAGGCAAAAGCCAAAGACTCGACGGCATACCCAACAACGAGGCGCAAACCCTGCGACGTGCCATCGCTTCTGCCGTCGAGCAGATACGACACCAGGAGCGGGTTCAGGCATTGCTCCACAACTTCGACAACGTCATCGCTCCGGTCCTGGTCTGGTCGAAAACAACTGTCCAAGCCAGTAAAGACCAACTGCGTCGAAAGGGCTGGTTGACGGCTGAGTTTGTCCAAAGTCACAGTGGCCGCAAGCCCACTGGTTTGGACGATTTTCTGAGCACCCCCGAAGTCATTCGCCACCTGGACAACCAGCCCGTTGAGGTACAGGTGGGTCTCAAATTCTGGCGCCGGGACTTTGCCTCCTTTGCGGCCGGTGTCAATGAGCGTCACCTGGCCAAACAACTCATTGATTGCAAGGCTTTTTTTGACAGCGTCGAGAAGTCACCTCTGACGCAAGAACAGTCCAAGGCGGTCGTGTGCTTCGACAACCGGGTGTTGCGTGTCCTTCCGGTAAGCCTGCATGAAATAGCTTGAAGTTTTCGCTATCGTCAGCTGCATGTTCAACGAGATGGGGTGCAGGTGATGAGCAAAAGTGGAATTACCGGTGACGGCGAGCGTGGGACGCTGCGCCTGGAGG